>CAMAQW010000013.1 GCA_945860335.1 Sediminibacterium ginsengisoli
ATCACCAACAACGAAGAATTAAAATTTGCTGGCAAAGCCATTTCAGATAAACACCCGCGCACAGCTGTGGGTTACACGGCAAAAGGTGAGCTCATATTATTTGTTTGCGAAGGAAGATTTAAAGGAAGAGCAGACGGATTAACATTACCTGAAATGGCTACAATTATGCGGCAAATTGGTTGCGTAGAAGCGCTCAATTTAGATGGTGGCGGAAGTAGTTGTTTACTCATAAATGGTAAAGAAACCATTAAGCCTTCCGATAAAGAAGGGCAACGTCCAGTGCCTGCCGTGTTTATGATTCGCTAGTTTATTTATCTACAACATTTATTTAAGATCCCAAGCTAGCGCAGAAGCGCCAAGTATAGCAGCGTCTGATTCTTTTAAGTGGCTCACTAAAATTTTCACTTTGTTTTGGAAAATTTGAATGAGGTTGGCTTCCATGCTTTCTCTAGTAGGCTTTAAAATTAAATCACCCGCTTTTGTTAAGCCACCAAATAAGATAATAGCTTCTGGGCTTGAAAACATAACAAAATTTGCAAGCGCAGCACCTAAAATGGTACCCGTAGATTCAAAAATTTCTTTTGCTAAAGCATCACCTGCAATAGCTGCTTCATATACTTTTTTAGAATCAATTTGATCTGGCGGAACCGATCTTAAAGAACTTGGCTCGGTACTTTTTTCTAAAATTTCTAGCGTTGTTAAACGAACACCCGTAGCCGATGCATATGATTCTAGAGAACCTCTTTTTCCAGTGCCTTCGTGTAATCTGCCGTTTGGAATAATAGTGGTATGTCCTAGTTCCCCTGCAAAGCCGTCATGCCCATAAACGAGTTTACCATTGGCAACAATGCCACTTCCCACACCGGTACCAAGGGTAATCATAATAAAATCTTTCATGCCCTGTGCAGCACCATACATCATTTCACCAATAGCAGCCGCGTTGGCGTCGTTGGTTAACACCACCGGAATTTTAAATTTGTCTTCCATCATGCGCGCCAGCGGAATAATTCCCTTCCAAGGAAGGTTGGGGGCGTACTCAATGGTTCCTGTGTAATAGTTTCCATTGGGTGCGCCCACGCCAATTCCTTTGATGCGGCCAATGCCACCAACATTATCTATTAGTTTACTAAGCTCTGTGTAAAGTTCATCAATAAAGCTATTGACATCACTGTGCTTGCGTGTTGATATTTCACTAGAAAATAAAACATTTCCTACGCGGTCTACAATACCAAATTTGGTACCCGTTCCACCAATGTCAATTCCAATTGCTAATGCTTCCATAGAGTTCGTCATATTTGCCTTGTTCACGTATTCAATTACATTCAACTATACCATTCAAGATTAGTGACCACCACTAACCTGTGCATCAAAATCGATGCCCTGTGTTTTTAATACTGCTTTTTGTTTAAGCGCTAAGTAGGCTAAAAATAAAAACCCTGCAGCTGCTAATAAATAAGATTGATGCATACCAACAGCAGGCATATCTCCAATAGCACCTTGTAATGGTGGTATAATGGCACCACCTAAAATCATCATAATTAAAAATGCAGATCCTTGGCTCGTGTATTTGCCAAGTCCAGCAACGCTTAATGAGAAAATGCAAGGCCACATAACAGAGCAGCAAAGACCACCAGCCATAAATGCATACACCGATACAATACCGTTTGTAAATACGCCAACAAGCATACATGCAGCAGCAAGTACAGAAACAGCTAATAGAGTTTTAACGGGTTTTTCTTGACCGTAAAAGAATGCGGCAACTGCAATCGCAATAAACACCGCGTATCCAAATAAATCAGTAACATCGTTACCATAAATTTGACTCACACCAAGTACAACGCCAAATGCAATAAATGGAACCACAATCATCATGATTGTTTTAAGGGTTCCTTTTAAGTTAAACACGCTAATAGCGCCGGTCCATCTACCAATCATTAAACTACCCCAGTAAAGAGATATGTATTTTGAAATGGCACTTTCATCAAGCCCTTCGGCTGTTAGGTAGCCTGGTATTTTTAATAGGGCTCCAAAATTATTGTCGATGGTTACTTCTACACCCACATACACGAAAATGCCAATCATACCATAAATGAGTTGCGGATATTTCATAGCACCCCAGCCATCATTATTTTTAATCGCACTAGCGTTAGAATAAAATAATACACCCACCACTGAGGCAAGTGATATTAGTAATAAAGTAAGTTTAGAAACTTCAGTAAATTGACCAACAACAATGATAGCACCAATTAAAAGTGTCATCATTAATAAACTAGATGATGCTTTGTTTGCTTTTTCAAAAGCTTCATCATTTTTACCGTCTGGTAAATTAGAAAATGTAAAAAATAAAGCAACGGCTGCAAACACACCCGCCACTATGAGGTACAAAATATTAATGTTGGTAACTGTTACCACGGCAGCTTTACTATCTGCTGTTCCAAATAAAAAGAAGCTCACAATGATAGGGCCTAGTGTGGTTCCTAATGAGTTAATACTTCCGCCTAAATTTAATCGGTGCGAACCAGTAGATGGATCCCCAAGTGAAATAGCAAATGGTTGAGCTGCAGTTTGTTGCAATGAAAAGCCAAGTGCTACCACAAAAAAGGATGCTAGTATCGCAGGGAATGAATTGGCATTGGCAGAAGGTATAATTAATAATGCGCCTACCACCGAAATAAGTAGTCCGTAAATGATGCCTTTTTTATATCCAATTTTGTTGAGTAAGTCTTTGCCTAAAACGTTGGAAAAAATAAACAGGATGAGTGAGCCAATAAAATAAGCACCATAAAATGCTGATCCAATAAGTTGCGACTCAAAATTATTAAGGTTGAAATGTGTTTTACAGAAAGGAATAAAAATACTGTTAGATGCAGCAATAAATCCCCAAAAGAAAAATACCATCACAAGGGTTGTTAATGCACCGGTGTTGGTGGGTTGTTTTGTTTGGCTCATGTCAATCGTTTAATTTGTTAGTAGGCTCTAAAATAATAATAAAATAGGTACCGAAAAAGTAAAACTAGAATTTGTAGGCTTAGATTAAGTGCATATATTAGAGTTAAACCTACAAATAGCCCTATGGAAGTGGTTCATATTAGTGCCGAATGTTACCCAGTGGCTAAGGCTGGAGGCCTTGGTGATGTAGTAGGGGCGCTACCAAAATACCAACAAAAAGCAGGCATTACCTCAAAAGTGGTAATGCCCATGTACCGTACACCCTTTTTATATGCATCTAATTGGGTCGTTGATTTTAAGGCCAATGCATTTATGGGTGCTTGGGAATTTGAATACACTATTATTAAAGAAGCCAACAATAAACTAGGGTTTGACTTATACCTTGTAGATATACACGGCCTTTTAGACCGTCAAAAAATTTATGGATACTCCGATGATGCCGAGCGTTTTACTGCTTTTCAAATTGCGGTAGTGCACTGGATGTCACATTGGAGTCACAAGCCAACTGCCGTGCATTGTCACGATTATCACGCAGGGCTCATCC
This sequence comes from Sediminibacterium ginsengisoli, assembly GCA_945860335.1. Taxonomy (GTDB): domain Bacteria; phylum Bacteroidota; class Bacteroidia; order Chitinophagales; family Chitinophagaceae; genus Sediminibacterium; species Sediminibacterium ginsengisoli_B. The sequence continues at coordinate 3,494 of CAMAQW010000013.1, forward strand.
CATTTATGATGCAGCACTGTTATGATTATCAAAATTTAAAAGACGTCCCAACCTTATTAACAATACATAATGCGCAGTATCAGGGTTGGATGCCTTGGGCGCAGTCTATGTTAATTCCAAGATGGGATTTGTCTAAAAAAGGATTACTTGATTGGGGGGGTAGTATCAATCCACTCGCCGCTGCCATTAAATGCGCATCAAAAGTTACAACGGTAAGTCCAAGTTATATGAAGGAGCTCATGCATCATGCCAATGGCCTTGAAACTTTAATTGCCGCCGAAAAAAATAAATGTGTTGGAATTTTAAATGGAATAGATCATGAGGTTTGGAATCCAGCAACAGATAGTTATTTAACCGAGCATTTTTCTCCAAAATCAGTGACTGCCGGAAAGCAAAAAAACAAAGAAAATATTTGTGCGCAGTTTGGATTAGATCCTACTAAGCCGCTTTTTGTTTTTATTGGAAGACTAGTTGGTGAAAAAGCCGCCGATGTTTTACCTGGAGCGCTACACAAAGCGATTCAAACCTATGGTACAAAAGCGTCGTATATGATTTTAGGAAGTGGAGAGCCTGCAGTAGAAACAGCCATATCAAATTTGGCCCATGCCAATGATCATATTGTAAAAGTTAGTTTAGGATACAACGAATCGTTGAGTCATGGGCTCTATGCAGCCGCCGATTTTTTACTCATGCCATCAAGGGTAGAACCTTGTGGTTTAAATCAACTCTATGCCATGCGTTATGGGACGGTACCCATGGTGCGTAGTACAGGAGGATTACAAGATACGGTTGTAGATATGGGAGATGAGGGCGGTTATGGAATCAGGTTTACGCATGCTAGTGAAACAGATATTGTAGATTCTATTGGACGCGCCATTGAAATTTTTGATAACAAAAAACATTTGTTATGGATGCGTGAACGAATGATGCAAATTAATCATGGTTGGGAGCAAACGGTTCAGTCCTATACCCGGGTTTACGATTCAATATAAAATGGATATAAAAAATAAAAGTATGAGTACGATTTCAAAATCAGTGTTGGCTGTTATTTTAGGCGGTGGCGCTGGCTCTAGATTATTTCCATTAACAGTGAGTAGATCCAAGCCTGCCGTTCCAATTGCAGGCAAGTACCGACTTGTAGATATTCCTATTAGTAATTGTATTAATAGTCATATCAACCGCATGTTTGTATTAACGCAGTTTAATTCGGCATCACTTAATAAACACATCAAAAATACCTATCACTTTAGTGCTTTTAGTAGTGGCTTTGTAGATATTTTGGCAGCGGAACAAACCCCCGATAATCCAGGATGGTTCCAGGGTACCGCCGATGCTGTGCGTCAGTCACTGCGTCATATTTCAAATTTAGATTTCGATTACATTTTAATTTTAAGTGGTGATCAACTCTATCAAATGGACTTTAGTGAAATGTGGCAAGCGCATATTGCTAAAGGTGCCGATATTTCTATTGCGACCATTCCAGTTGATCGTAGAGACGCGCCCGAGTTTGGTATTTTAAAAACTAACGATGAAAATTTAATTACTTCTTTTATAGAAAAGCCATCACCAGACGTGCTACCCGATTGGACAAGTGATACAGGTGCAGCCATGCAGGCAGTAGGTAAAAATTATTTAGCGTCGATGGGTATTTATATTTTTAGTAAAAAAGCCTTGTATCATTTGCTTAACCAAGTGCATCCAAACGCCACCGATTTTGGTAAAGAAATTATGCCGCAGGCCATTGGATCTTATAAGGTCGTGAGTTTCCAATACGATGGCTATTGGACCGATATTGGAAATATTTATTCATTTTTTGAAGCCAACATTGGTCTCACCGATGATGTACCCCAATTTAACTTATTTGACAATGCTAAAACGGTGTATAGCAGGGCCCGAATGCTACCTCCTGCAAAAATTAGCGGTACTAGACTTAATAAAAGTATCATTGCCGAAGGGTCGATTATTTTAGCAGATGCCATTGAGCAATCTGTGGTTGGTATTCGCGCTCGAATTGGAAGTGGCACCACTATAAGCAATGCATATATTATGGGTAACGATTATTACGAAACCCTCGAACAAATTCATGAAAATACAGCTGCCGGTAAGCCACTCATTGGTATTGGTGAGCGCTGCATAATAGAATCTGCCATTATTGACAAAAACTGCCGTATCGGTAACGATGTAATTATAAAAGGAGGGAAGCACCTCTCCAACACCGATCATCCGCTGTATGCGGTTAAAGATGGGATTGTGGTGGTTAAAAAAATGGCCATTTTACCCGACGGTTTTGTGATTGAATAAGTATTTGGATAGGTTTTTTACCTATTTTAGTGGATATGTATTTTTTACACATTGCTAAATACGATTGCTATGTCAAATACGGTTTCTAAACCAAGGTTAAGCTTAGGCCAAATCTTTTTTATGAGTTTTGGTTTTTTGGGTATTCAATTTGGATTTGCGCTTCAAAATGGTAATGCCAGCCGAATACTTCGTTCATTTGGTGCCGATGTAGATCAACTCCCTGCGTTTTGGATTGTTGCACCACTCATGGGTATGCTCGTGCAACCCATCATTGGACATTACAGTGATAGAACTTGGAACCGAATTGGAAGAAGAAAGCCCTACTTTTTAGTAGGCGCCCTACTTTCTTCTATTGCACTTTTATTTTTACCCAACTCAGGTGCGGTTGCGTCTGTTGTTCCAGCACTTTGGATTGGCGCAGGTATTGTAATGATTATGGACGCTTCATTTAATGTGGCGATGGAACCTTTTAGAGCACTGGTAGCAGATAATTTACCAGATTCACAAAGTACGAGTGGGTTTGCGGTTCAAACATTTTTAATTGGTGTAGGCGCCGTTGCTGGATCTGAACTTCCAGGATGGTTGGCAAAACTTGGATTCTCGCAAGAAGCAGGCCCATCGGGCGTAGCAGACAATATCAAGTATGCATTTTATATTGGGGCGGCAGTATTTATTATAGCCATTTTAGTAACGGTATTTTTTTCTAAAGAATATCCACCTGCACAGTATGAGCAGTATCATGGTGAACAATCAGAGGCAACAAAAAAAGCAGGTTTGTCAGAAATTTTTGTTGATTTCAAAAAAATGCCACGCACCATGAAGCAACTAGGGCTGGTTCAATTTTTTTCTTGGTTTGCACTTTTTAGTATGTGGGTATTTACAACAGATGCTGTAGCAACACATGTTTATAAATTATCTGGTGATGATGTTTTATCAGTGGCATATAATGAGGCAGGTAATAAAGTGGGTTCTGCATTTGGTACCTATAATTTAGTAGCTGCTATTTACGCATTATTTTTACCGGTGGTTGCTAAATTTTTAGGCCGAAAAGGAACACATGCATTTTCTTTGTTTGCAGGAGGAATTGGTCTAGTTTCTATTTATTTTATTACCGATCCAGCCATGCTCACCTATTCTATGATTGGCGTAGGACTGGCATGGGCTAGTATTTTAGCCATGCCGTATGTGATTTTATCAGGCTCTATTCCGGCTGGAAAACTTGGTATATACATGGGTATTTTTAATTTCTTTATAACACTTCCTCAAATTGTTAATGGCATTTGCGGTGGTTGGATTGTGAAGCATATTTATGGGGGACAACCCATTTATGCGATTGTATTAGCAGGGTTTTTAATGCTATGCGCAGCAGTCAGTGTTTTATTTGTGTATGATCCTGGTGCATCAAAACTGGCCAGTAAATAATTGATTGAATTTTGAAAATAATAAACATGAAAAAAATTATTTCTTTTGTAACCTTTGTGTGTTTTGTAAATTTTGTTTTTGCACAGCAAGTGAGCTTGTATCCGACCAATTGGTTTGTTGGTATGAAACTAAATAAAGTACAATTGCTTTTAAGAAGCGATGATCCTAATTTTTCAAAAGCAACATTTGCTGTTAAGTATCCGGGTGTGACCTTAACCAAAACCCACAGCTTTACAAACGGTAAATATGTGGCGCTTGATCTTACAATTGCTCCAACTGTAAAAGCGGGTAATGTAAAAATTAGTGCTACAAACGCCGGTAAAGTAAACGTATACGACTGGGCTTTGTTAAATAGAAGAGAAGGAAACGGAACAAAATTTGCACAAGGTGTTCGTAGTGAAGATGCGGTTTATTTACTGATGCCAGACCGTTTTAGCAACGCAGATAAAACCAATGATGCATTTAAAGACATGCGTGATAGTGTTGCGAATCCAAGCGATATACTCCTACGTCATGGAGGTGATTTAAAGGGGGTAGAAAATCATTTAAATTATATCAAGGAGCTGGGTATGACTTCTATTTGGATGTGTCCCATTATTGAAAATGATATGCCACAAAGTAAAGAAGCTGCAGGATGGATGAGTGGTTATCATGGCTATTGGTTTACCGATCATTACAAAGTGGACAAACGTTTTGGTGGTAACGAGGCGTACAAATCTTTATCGGATGCGATGCATAAGAATGGATTAAAATTAATTCAAGACGCGGTATACAATCATGTTGGTGATAAGCACTGGATGCATGAAGATGCCCCAGCTCTTGATTGGATCAATCAGTGGAATAGCTATACGGGTAGTACACACAGAGAAGAAACCGTGTATTCAAATAATGGAAGCGCTATTGATAAAAAGAAAATGTTAGATGGTTGGTTTGTGCCACATTTACCAGATGTTAATCAGCGCAACCCTTATGTTTCAAATTATTTAGTTCAGCACGCCATTTGGACAACCGAAACATTTGGTGTTGATGGTTGGAGGGTAGATACCTATAAATATTGCGATGAGGCGTTTATGAACCGTGTAAATGATGCATTAATGCTTGAATATCCAAAGCTTACTATTTTTGGTGAAACTGTTTCTAGATCTGTTACGGGTACCGCTTATTTTACGCGCAATACCATGGATGTTCCTTTTAAACATAATGTAGAAGGTGTTACTGATTTCCCAGTGCATTACAGTTTTTTAGATGCCGTAAACCAGCCATTTAGTTGGGACAATGGGTTGTCTAAATTGTATGTGACTTTATCGCAAGATATTTTATACAAGAATCCATTAAACAATAGTATTTTCTTAGACAATCACGATAACAACCGTTTTTTATCGATGGTGGGAGAGGATTATAATAAATTTAAAATGGGTATTGGTTTATTGTATACAACCCGCGGTATTCCCCAGTTGTACTATGGTACAGAAATTCTCATGAAAAACTTTATGAACCCAAGTGATGCCATGGTGCGTCTTAATTTTCCGGGTGGATTTCCGGGTGATGCGGTTAATAAATTTGAAGCGAGTGGCAGAAACGTAAAAGAAAATGAGGCCTTTAATTTTGTAAAAACAATTGCCAATTTTAGAAAAGGATCGCCTGCATTAACAAAGGGTAGTACGACCATGTTTGTTCCTAAAGATGGCTATTTTGTTTATTTCAGAAAAGCGGACAACCAAACTATTATGTGTGTTGTAAATAGTAACGATAAAGCACAAGACGTCCAGTTTTCTGATTACGCCGAATTAACAAATGGTTTTAAAGGCGGAAAGGAAGTGGTAACCGGCTATCAAGTAGGTACTCAATTTTCAATTCCAGCAAAGCAAATATGGATTATTGAATTGAATAAATAAAGGTTGTACCTTACACCAAACAAAAACATTGGAAACCGCCACTCCTTCAAATCCATCGCAAGCATCTGTTTGGGAATACTCCCTATTTTCAGAAACGGATGTGCGTAATTTTCAGGCTGGCACGCATTACCAGTTGTACAAAGTTTTTGGTAACAAACAAATAGATGTAAACGGTACAAGCGGGACGTATTTTGCGGTATGGGCACCAAGTGCTACCGCTGTTTTTGTTACTGGTAATTTTAATGGATGGAATGAAATGTCTCATCCGCTGCATGTTAGGCCAGATGCTTCTGGTATTTGGGAAGGGTTTATTCCGGATGTAACAGCGGGCGAACTCTACAAATATCATATTCACGGATTTGAAGGTGTAAAACTTAATAAGGCAGATCCGTTTGCACATTACGCCGAAAAAAGACCGGATACCGCATCCATTACTTGGCAAACAAATTATAATTGGTCCGATCAAAATTGGATGGAGCATCGTAAAAATAAAAATGCATTAGATGCTCCTATTTCGGTGTACGAAATGCATTTGGCGAGTTGGATGCGTCCTTTCCCTTCCGATGAAGGAAGTTACAATACCTATGCGCAAATAGCGGAAAGGTTGGTGCCCTATGTAATTGAAATGGGCTTTACCCACATTGAGCTCATGCCTGTTATGGAACATCCATTTGATGGAAGTTGGGGTTATCAGGGTACTGGATTTTTTGCGCCTACTTCTAGGTTTGGAAACCCACAAGATTTTGCAGCATTTATTAATGCTTTTCATATCGCAGGTATTGGTGTTATTTTAGATTGGGTGCCATCACATTTTCCGTACGACGCCCACGGGCTTTATTTATTTGATGGTTCGCATACTTACGAATACGCAGATATGCGCAAGGGGTTTCATCCCGATTGGAACTCTTATATTTTTAATTACAAACGTGGTGAAGTCAAATCTTTTTTAATTAGTAGCGCCCGTTTTTGGATAGATCAGTTTCATATTGACGGACTTCGGGTGGATGCTGTTAGTTCTATGTTGCGCTTAGATTATAGTAGAAAAGCGGGTGCCTGGGAACCCAACGAATTTGGAGGTGATGGTAATTTAGAGGCGGTTGCTTTTATTAAAGATTTAAATGAAACACTCTACCGAGATTTTCCGGATATTCAAACCATTGCAGAAGAAGCCACTGATTGGCCGGGGGTTAGTAAGCCAACATCTATGGATGGTCTTGGTTTTGGTATGAAATGGATGATGGGATGGATGCATGACACCCTAGATTATTTTAAAGCAGATCCGCTGATGCGCTCCGGGCTTCAAGATAAATTTTCATTTAGTATGATGTACTATTACGATGAAAATTTTATGCTACCCTTAAGTCATGATGAAGTGGTACATGGCAAGAGCCCGATGATTTATAAAATGCCCGGTGATGAATGGCAGAAGTTTGCCAATTTAAGGTTACTGTATACCTACATGTATATGCATCCGGGAGCCAAGCTCTTGTTTATGGGTAATGAGTTTGCAGCTACCACCGAATGGAATTATAAAACAGAACTTCCTTGGCATTTGCTAGCGCACCCAAGTCATGGCGGTATGAAATATTGTGTGCAAAAGCTAAACGAGTTGTATACCTCAAAGCCTGCTTTGTATGAACTTCAATTTGACCCTACTGGTTTTGAATGGATCGACTTACAGCACAGATTCGAATCTGTAATGGCCTTTAAACGTAAAGGAAAAAATCCTGCTCAGGATATTGTTGTTGTTATCAATGCTACGCCTGTTGTAAGGCATGATTGGAAAATAAGTGTGCAAGGAAAACAGGAGTGGCAGGAAATATTTAATAGTGACCATCAAGATTTTTGGGGAACGGGTGTTGTCTACAATCCAGCTATACCATGTGTTTGCGTAGATACTCAAAAAAACTGGTATGAACTTACTTTACAGCTCCCTGCTTTAAGCGCGGTTGTATTGCAATAATTAGTTGACAATAGGTAATTGCAAACAAAATGTGGTACCCTTTCCAAGTTCTGTTTGTTTGATGAATAATTTACCCTCATGGTAACTTTCCATAATTCTTTTACTGAGTGGAAGTCCGAGTCCCCAACCACGTTTTTTGGTAGTGTATCCTGGTTCAAAAATTTGATTCGCAGTTTCACTATCCATGCCTTTGCCGGTATCTGTAATTGTAACAATCACCTGATTGTTTTGCACCGAAGCCAAAATGGTAATTTTACCAGTGCCTTCTGTAGCATCAAGTGCATTTTTAATTAGATTTTCTAATACCCAGTCGAAAAGTGGCGCTGAAAGCATTACAAAAACTTCGGCAGGTAAATTACATTCAAATACAACCTGCTTACTGGATCTAAGTTTCATGTAAGCTACCATTCTTTCAATTTCAATAAATGGATTGCAACGTGTAAGTTGTGGGGCACTTCCAATTTTCCCAAAACGATCCGAAATAAGTTGTAGCCTTTCAATGTCTTTTTCAATCTCAAAAACAATGGGGTCTTTGGTTTCTTTTTCTTTTAATAAAGTAATCCATCCCTGAAGGCTAGAAACCGGCGTGCCAAGTTGATGTGCCGTTTCTTTGGCCATACCTAGCCATAATTTATCCTGCTCATTTTTATACCGTGAACGTAATGAGCTTACTGCGATAAATACAAATAAAGCAACAATAAGAAGTTGAATGTACGGGTACCATTCTACTTCTTGTAATAGTTTACTAGGACCATAGTAATAGTGGTTGGCTACATATGGCGAGTCACTAATAACCACAACGATGGGTTCTTTAGAATACTTTTTAAATTCTGCTAACTTTTTTATCAGATACAAGCTATCTGTGGCAATGCTTGCCGTGTCGAGGTTAAGCGCGTTGCCGGTAGGGACCTCTTTTTCACTGGTTTCAATGATGGGGATGTCTTCGTTGTCGGCACTAATTTGTGTGGCAAGATTTAAGTTGCTACTGTCTTTACTACTTAAAATGGTTTGTTGCGCTTGTATCCATTCGCGTACATATTTTTTTTCGGTGTTGGCAATTTTACTTGCTACATAGGTCGAATAAAATATAGTGGCGCATACAAAAAGTATGGCAATAAATACGAGTAAGCCCGACCATTTATATTGTTTCATGGTCAATTAAAACAAGCCACCTTTTTTAAGGCTTGTTACACCTTCACCAATTTTAAATCCGTTGTTGTAGATTTCAATTTTATAATTCCCCATTTGAAATGCGGCTGCTTGTTTCCAGTCAAAGCTAACTTGGCTCGCTTTTCCTTGTTCATAATTTACACTCACTTTACTGGTATAACTTCTGTTTCCTTCTTCTCTGGTGTTAAATGAAGCGCCTTCAGAAATGGCTTTGCCATCAGGACCGGTAACACATACATAAATGTCTTTATTGCCTGATGCCGCAATTCTGTTAGGGTCTAGTGTAAAAGAAATACGGATAAGGTCGGCACGTTTTGCAGAAGTGGTTGCTTTTGCGGCCCCATTGTTTTTTACATTCAGTGCAGCAATACCAATATTTGATGCATGTAGGGTAGAAGCTACATCTACTTTTTCGTCAAGTTCTTTTTTAGTAGCAGATAAGTTTTGCTCTAAATTTTGTTTGTCGTTGGTAAGTTGAGACTTTTCAGTATTTAATTGCTCGTTGGCAACCGTCAGTTGTTTGTTTTCGCCTTTTAATTTTTCAATTTCAGCAAACAAGCCCTCTACTTTACCATTTAATTCAAGAATCATTTGACGTGCTAAAGACAAATCCGCGTCAGATGCTTTTTTATTTTTAATAATCGCGCTGATATTAGATTTTAGTTGCTGAATTTCATTGCCTCTATCTGCAAGGGCGCCCTGTAATTGACTGTTGTTAAGTGTTAATGAGTCGGCTTTTGCTGCCACTAAATCGTAGGCTTCTTGTATAGCGCCTCTGCTGCTATCCACAAATTGGATTTTAGTTTCCATTAGGGTAACGGTATCTTGGTGCTGGTTGTTGCTGTATAAAAAATAAGCCCAGCTACCAACTAGGGCTACTACTAAAAATACGATGATTCCTTTATTGTTACTATTGTTTCCGTTGCTTGTAGACATATGTATTTGTTTTGTTGCAAATTAAATAAAATCGCTTGAAACCAACCTAGTTTTAGCATTTTGATACAATTTTCTAGCATCTTTGCAGTATGTCTGCCGAAAAAATCATTGCTGATTGGAAAAAAGGGAACTTCAAGCCTATTTATTGGCTAGAAGGAGACGAGCCTTTTTTTATTGATCAAGTGGTGCATTACGCCGAACATAAAATTTTACCCGAGGCAGAAGCTAGTTTTAACCTTTCTATTTTTTATGGGAAAGACGCCGATTGGTCATCGGTGGTGAATGCTTGTATGCGCTACCCCATGTTTGCAGAAAAGCAAGTGGTTATTTTAAAAGAAGCGCAGCAAATGCGTGATATTGAAAAGCTAGAATCATACATTGACAATCCGTTGGCTTCTACCATTTTTGTGGTGAGCTTCAAAGAAAAAAAGGTAGATGGTCGTTCTAAATTAGCCAAAACCCTAAAGTCAAAAGGGGAGATGCTGTCTACCAAAAAAATGTATGATAGTCAATTACCAGAATGGGTGAATCAAATGGTGGCGTCACATAAATTAACTATAACACCTAAAGCACTTCACTTGCTTGTAGATCATATTGGGAATGATTTGAGTAGACTGCAAAATGAAGTAGAAAAGTTAGCAGTAAATTTAGCGGGCCGAAAAAATATTACAGAAGACGATATCGAAAAATACATTGGCGTTAGTAAAGACTTTAATGTTTTTGAACTTCAGGATGCACTGGGTAAAAGAGACCTCGCTAAAACCATTCGTATCATTCATTATTTTGAGGCTAACCCTAAAGCGGCGCCCATTCAAATGATACTCCCTGCGCTCTATAATTATTTTAGCAAAGTATTTATGCTATATAGCCTTCCAAACATTACAGAGCAGTCTGCGGCTGCGGCACTTGGTGTCAATCCGTTTTTTGTAAAAGAGTATATTGCCACTGCGCGCCGTTATGATTATGAAGGTATCGAAAAAGTATTATTACTGCTTCATCAATACAATTTAAGAAGCATTGGTGTGCACGATGCTGGAACCTCTGACGCGGGTTTGCTAAAGGAGTTGGCCGTAAAAATGATTGCTTAATTACTGATTGATTAAACTGCGCCTTGCAGTAAGGCTGCTGCTTTATTTTTGTCTTGTAAAAGTTGTGCTTTTAATCCTTCCAATCCTTCAAACTTTACCTCGCCTCTTAAATAATAATAGAGTTCCACTTTTAATTGTGCGCCATAAATATCGGCGTCAAAATCAAAGATGTTTACTTCAACCACTCTTTTTTTGCCATCGATTGTAGGCCTTACACCAATATTCATCATGCCAGCATACAATTCTTTTTCATCATTGATTGAAACACGAACGGCATATACGCCATCGCTCGGAATCAATTTTTCTTCAGAAGCAATATGCAAATTAGCGGTTGGATAGCCAATGGTTCGACCTATCTTATTTCCTTCTACAATAAGGCCGTCAAAAAAATAAGGATACCCTAAAAAAGTATTAGCGGTTTCAATATCATGTGCAGCAATGGAGGCTCTTATTTTTGTAGAACTCACCACCGATTCTTGTAATACCTGTTCAGAAATTTCATTCACTACAAATCCTTGTTCTTTTCCAACTTCTTCTAATAAATGAAAATCACCCAGTCGGCCTTTTCCAAAGCGGTGATCATAACCAATCACTACGGTGTTTGGTTTAAAATAGGCCACAATAAAATCTGTGATGTATTCCCTGGCACTTAAGTTAGAAAAATGATGATCAAAAGGCACTACCACCAAATGATCGATACCCGCTTTTTCTAGTAAACTAATTTTTTCTTGAAGGGTGGTTAAAAGTTTAACGTCGCCGGGTACCGAAGAAACAATTTTGCGCGGGTGTGGGTGAAAAGTAATGATTACTGTTTCTCCATTTACCTGGTTGGCTGTTTCCCTCAGTTGCTGCAAGATTTTTTGATGACCCTTGTGCACCCCATCAAAAGTGCCTATAGTGAGCACTGCATTGTTAAAAGCTGGTAAAGAAGGGGCTAGTTCGTAGTGGACTTTCATAATCAGCGGCAAAAATAAGCCCGAAATTCCAATCTTGGGTCATTTGCAAGGATACTCTTTCTGTCTTTTGCTTACCTTTGCCATGGATACCGGTTTTTGTTCATATTTATTATATACCAATGTCTTTATACGCTAAACGAGGGGTTTCGGCTCAAAAGGAAGAAGTGCATGCAGCTATTCAAAAGCTAGATCAAGGTTTGTATCCGCATGCTTTTTGTAAAATGTACCCCGATTACATGATGGGTGATGATAATTATGTAAATATCATGCACGCCGATGGTGCTGGTACCAAAAGTATTTTAGCTTATTTGTATTGGAAAGAAACCGGTGATGTGTCTGTGTGGGAGGGGATCGCTATTGACGCCGTTGCCATGAATTTAGATGATTTACTTTGTGTAGGCGTAACGGATAATATTTTATTTTCTTCGACCATCGATCGCAATAAAAAAGTAATTCCAGGATCTGTTTTAGAAGCAGTTATCAATGGAACGCAATCTTTTTTTGATACACTTGCTAGCTATGGCGTACAGGTTCATTATTTAGGTGGCGAAACTGCCGATGTAGGGGATGTGGTAAGAACCATTGCTGTAAACGGAACCATGCAAAGTAGATGGCCAAAATCTAAGTTAATTACCAATCAAAATATTGCTGCTGGGGATGTGATTGTTGGTTTTGCAAGTTCAGGCAAGGCCTCTTATGAAAAGGAATACAACAGTGGACTTGGCAGTAATGGTTTAACCAGTGCAAGACATGATGTGCTTAGTAATTACTACGCCACCAAGTATCCTGAAACATTTGAACCCACACTTGATCGTGATGTTGTTTATTTAGGAAAAAATAAAATGACGGATACCCTTGCTATAGATGGTTTTGCAGACCCTATATCAATTGGTAAACTACTTCTAAGTCCTACTAGAACCTATGCGCCGCTTGTTAAAAAAATATTGGATACACACTTTAGTGATATTCATGGCATGATACACTGCAGTGGTGGTGGACAAACCAAGTGCATGAAATATTTGCCAACTACTTTAAAAATTATCAAAGACAATTTATTTACGCCGCCACCTATTTTTAATTTGATTCAAGAAAATGCAGGGTCGGATAATAAAGAAATGTATCAGGTTTTTAATATGGGGCACCGCTTAGAAATTTTTACCAACGAAAAAACAGCAGCAGCACTTATTGAAATTGCTGCGGAGTTTAATATAGACGCTCAAGTTGTAGGTCGTGTAGAAGCTGCGGCAAAGTCAAGCTTACACTTACATACTTCAACCGGTATTATCGATTTTGAATATTAAAATATTTTTATGTCAGAAACAGTTGTATCCATTAACCAAGCTAAAATTTATCAAGGCAACAATCTAATTTTAGATGATGTCAATTTTACGGTTCAAAAAGGGGAGTTTGTTTACCTTGTTGGAAAAACTGGAACCGGTAAAAGTAGTTTGCTGAAAACACTATACGGTGAGCTCGCATTACAGCATGGAACTGGCTCTGTGGTTGGATTTGACTTAAAAGATATGGACTGGAAAAAAGTCCCTTTTTTACGCCGAAATTTAGGTGTGGTATTCCAGGATTTTCAATTATTAACCGACCGTAATGTGCATGAAAATTTACGCTTTGTCTTGCAAGCAACCGGTTGGCAGGATGAGCGTTTGATTGAAGAAAAAATCAATGACGTTTTAGATAAGGTAGGCCTTAAAAGTAAAGGCTTTAAAATGCCTTTTGAAATGAGTGGTGGCGAACAACAACGCGTTGATATTGCACGTGCGCTTTTAAATTCTCCCAAACTAATTTTAGCGGATGAGCCTACAGGAAATCTCGATCCTGAAACCAGTGATGAAATCATGCAACTGCTTATTCATATTGCAAAAGATTATGGTACAGCTGTAATTATGGCCACCCACGATTTTATTGTCATTAACAGATATCCTTCTCGAATTTTAAAAACGGAGGGCGGAAAAGTGTTGGATAGCGGAGCCTTATAAATGATTTGGTTTCAATGATTCGTTAGCCCCAAATGATTGTGGCACATTCTTTGGCCAGCATGTCGTTTGTTTTTTCCAATGCCATCAATTGCTTTCTAGTTTCAATTTCTTCTTCCGAAAATGGATGGTGGTAGAGTTGAATAATGATTTCTTGAAACGCATTTGCCGATGAACCTTGATGGTAGCAAGCTCCCAACGTACTGCTCGTGGATTTAGTGTTTGTTAAGCAGTGTCTTCCATTTTTTATGCCTTCTAGTAGTGCTTCATCGGATCCATCCTTGATAAAGGAGGGCTGTATGATAATTTGTGCTTTTTCAATCATGTCTTGACGCTCAAAACTCGAAGGATTGGCTACAATGCAGGTATGCGGCTGACTGTGGGCAAGTGCAACCAGTGAGGGTGATGGATTATTGCCGGTAATAACAAAGGGTACTTTAAGGTTGTGAAATACGTGGGTTAAAAGCCAGCCTGCTGTTTTATGTGTAGCCGCATCTGATAGGTTGCCTTGAAAGAGGCAGTAATTTCCAAGTCCTGTTTTGGATGAAATATTATTGCTGCTTGATGCAAATGGAGCTAAAATTTGAATATTCCCATTTAAAAAAAGGTCTTCCAGATTTTTTTTGTCTGCGCCAGATGTCGCAATCCAAGAAACCCGTTGGTTTATTTTTTTGAGTATTCTTTTGGAGAGTATAGACTCTCTTTGATAAAAGAGTTTTTTTAAT
>CAMAQW010000014.1 GCA_945860335.1 Sediminibacterium ginsengisoli
AAAATATACGAACTATCATTAACGGATCCTTGTTGTGTGATTATGGGTGACGAGGGCAAAGGCGTTCAGCCTTATTTGGCAAAAGCAGCAGATGCCTTTTTTACCATTCCAATGGCAGGCACTTTTGATTCTTTTAATGTGGGTGTTGCTACCGGTATTGTTTTATATGAAGCCATGAAACAGCGTTTATTACAAGCCTAATATTTACTGCATGAAGTTTCATTGTGAATTTGATATACCAGCGCTTCAAAGTCCTATTGGGCATCGGAGTCATACGCTCATGATTGGTTCTTGCTTCACAGAAAATATGGGTGAAAAATTAGCGAAGCATTTGTTTCATGTACTAGAAAACCCAAATGGTGTTTTATTTAATCCGGTATCTGTTGCAGAAGCACTTACTCAATATATAGATACACCAACATTTACTAGTAGCGATTTGTTTTATTTTAACGAAGCCTGGCATTCATGGAAGCACCATAGTCGTTTTTCGGGTACAACACCAGAGGAAGCGCTTGATAAAATAAATGAATCTACAACTGCTGCGCACGCGTTTATAAAAAAAGCGTCACACTTATTTATTACACTCGGGTCTGCGTGGGTGTATCATTTAACAGATCAGGCTAGCGGGTATGCACCTAATTTTGTGGCAGCTAATAACCATAAAGCCCCGGCAAGTTGGTTTACTAAAAAGTTGTTATCACCTGCAGAGATAGAAGCACTTTATATACCACTTGTTACACGCTTACGACATTTAAATCCGGGTTTACAAATTATATATACCATTAGTCCGGTGCGTCATGTGCGTGAAGGCATGGTGGAAAACAACAGGAGTAAAGCAGCACTAATTCAGGCAGTACATGCTTTGGTAGAGGCTGATGCCAATTGTTATTATTTTCCTGCATACGAAATTGTAATTGACGATTTACGTGATTACCGTTTTTACAGTGAAGACATGGTGCATCCCAATTACCATGCCACTGAGTATGTATGGGAAAAATTTTTGCAGGCCTGTACAACACCAGAAACTAAAAATATCATCAAAGAAATTGCAGCTATTAATTTAGCGGCTGCACACAAACCTTTTTACGTGCATTCTAACCAGCACCAACAGTTTGTCCTTAAAACAATTGAAAAAATTGAAGCGTTGAGTGCGCAGTATCCTTATTTAGATTGTAGTAAACAACTTGCATTGTTAAAGGTGCAACTGCGCCCTTCATGAATTTAGTGAATACGGTCGCCTCTAATTTCCATCGACTCCATTACTTCTTTTTCGTAGGCCAACCATTCACTCCAACGGCCCAAGGTTTTTTCTTTTCCAAAGTATAAGGTAGCTAGGTCAATAAACAAGGTATAATGGCCCGCTTCACTTTCCATAAAACGCCTGTAAAATTTTTTCAGATATTCATCGGAAAGACCTTCGCTTAATCTTTTAAATCTTTCGCAACTTCTAGCTTCTACCAGTGCCATCATAAGTAATTGATCTAGTAGGCGCGTAGGTTCGTCACCACCTTTTTTTTGAAAGGCAATGAGTGCATTTACGTATAAATCTTTTCGCTGTTTGCCGAGTTGTAAACCACGTTTGTGAAGTTCTTGTAATACCAGTCTAAAATGACCCCATTCTTCGGTTACTATTGGTGCTAATTCTTTAACGAGTTCTACCCGGTCTGAATAGCGCTGAATATAGGAGATGCAGGTAAGTGCTGCTTTTTGCTCGCAATAAGCGTGGTCGGTTAAAATGGCTTCAATGCTAATGGCTGCAAGGTCTACCCAGCGTGGATCGGTGGGTAGTTGAAGACCTAATATATTTTTAGTATCGGTAGACAATTCCATATGCAAATATCCACCTTCGGCTTCAATTATAAAAACCTTTGTTACGCCACCAAAAAATCTTAATTTCAGTGTTCAAACAGTTGTTATGCGTATTGTTCCTTTAATTATTTCTGCGGCCCTCACTACAGGTCTTGTTGCAGTACTTAACACCCCACTTTCTGTGGGTAAAACTAAAACACCAAGGCTTGGTTATTTCTTATCGCCGCAACAAGGTTTTTGGCAAAATGCCGAACCCGAAAACAAATCTTTTGATGCCAATATTGTGGTAGATGGTTTGCAGGATAAGGTAGAAGTGCTCATGGATGAAAGACTCGTACCACACATCTATGCAAACAATGACAATGACGCTTATTATACACAAGGGTTTTTGCATGCAAAATTTAGACTCTGGCAAATGGAGTTTCAAACCTATGTAGCAGCCGGCAGGTTAAGTGAAATTGTTGGACCAGACCGTATAGCTACCGATCGTTTTTTTAGAAGACTAGGCATGTTAGAAGGAGCAGAAGCCACCATGAAAAAAATGGCCAACAATCCAGTATTACAAGCAGCTGTTACATCTTATGCAAATGGTGTAAATGCATATATCAAATCACTACAACCTTCTCAAATTCCATTTGAATATAAATTACTCGATTATAAACCTGAAGCTTGGACACCCATTAAAACCTATTTGTTTTTAATGTTCATGTCTTACGATTTAACGGGCCGTGGTACCACCACCGATTTGCAAATGACCAATTCAAAAAACTATTTTGGCTACGAAGATTTCAATAAACTGTATACCAATGTGCAGGATTCTTTAGATCCAATCATTCCTAAAGGAACGGTGTATGAAAAAGCATCTGTTGCTGCTGTAGCACCTCCTACACTTGATTCATTATATTTTGCAAAAACAGGTTCTGTGGCACCAAATGCACCAGAAGCGCCTAATAAAAACAATGGCTCTAATAACTGGGCCATTGCTGGCACTAAAACCAAAAGTGGTAAACCTATTTTAGCAAGTGATCCGCACCTCGGTTTAAACCTTCCTTCACTTTGGTATGAAGTGCAAATTACAACACCCACCCATAGTACCTATGGTGCTAGTTTTCCTGGATCTCCAGCCGTAATTATTGGGTTTAATGATAGTATTGCTTGGGGTGTTACCAATGCAGGTAGAGACGTACTAGATTATTATGACATCAAGTTTAAAGATACTACCATGGGCGAATATTGGTTTGATGGAGCATGGCAAAAATCGGTGATTAAAGAAGAGCGCATCAAAATAAAAGGGCAGCCTGATTCTATTGACAGGGTTGCTATTACGGCACTAGGTCCAGTGATGTATGATAAAAGTTATAACGCCAATGGTTCTGATGGAAAATACTTAGCCGTAAGATGGACGGCTCAAGATGGTAGCAGTGGACTTCAAACATTTTATGAATTGAACAGGGCTAAAAATTTTGATGATTACATGAGTGCTATTAATCATTGGACTTGTCCTGGACAAAACTTTGCATTCGCAAGTGTAAGTGGCGATATTGCTATTAAACAACAGGGTGCTTTTGTGGCGAGGTGGAATAGGCAAGGTGATTTTATCATGCCCGGTGAGGACAGTAGTTATTTATGGCAGGGCATGATTCCTGCTTCCGAAAATCCAATGATCAAAAATCCGGAGCGAGGTTTTGTGAGTAGTGCCAACCAAAAGTCTACCGATAGTACCTATCCTTATTATTTAGGAGCCGCTAATGCATTTCCTTTATATCGAGGCATTATCATCAATAAAAAGTTGAATGCGATGTTTGGTGTTACACCTCAAGATGTACAGGCGCTTCAAACTAATAATGATAATATTTTTGCAGAAATGGCTAGGCCTGCCATCTTTAAATTTTTAAATGAGTCTAGATTAAACGCAGTAGAAAAAAAATATGTTGATTATTTGCGCAATTGGAATTTGCGTAATGACATTGATGAAAAAGGAGCTTCTGTTTTTAAAGCGATATGGGATAGTTTAGAAGTTGCTGTGTGGGCCGATGAATTTAAAAATGCGAAACTTCCATTACAATGGCCAGACGAATCTACGCTGCTAGAGCAAATGTTAAAAGATTCGGTTGTTTTATTTGAAGATAATATTACTACACCAAATGTGAAAGAGACTATGGTTGACGCTGTTACCATGGCTATTAGAAAAGCAACACCTCAACTAGCGCAAATGGAAAAAGAGGGAAGGCTTGCTTGGGGGGCCTATAAAGACACACGCGTAAATCACTTGCTAAAAATACCATCACTAAGTAGATTACATTTACCAATAGGAGGTGGGGTACATATTATTAATGCAACCACCGGTAACCATGGTCCAAGTTGGCGCATGGTGGTTCACCTTGTAGATGGTATAGAGGCGTATGGTGTGTATCCGGGTGGTCAAAATGGAAATCCAGGCAGTAAATACTACGATACATTTATTGATAATTGGGCTGCTGGTAAATACTACCGTCTTTTATTTTTATCCAAAGAAGCCGCTCAACAAAATAGTCAAATGAAATGGCGTTTAACATTTACAAATTCTTAATCTAATTTTTATGAAATTCATAGTTGCAATTTTTTTACACGCTTTTTTAGCTTTTGCAGTAGGATTGTATAGTCAGTTTCCTTGGTGGCTTTTTGTGGGCACATCTGGTATTGTAGCTTTTTTTATCATGGATACGCCAGCTAAAAGTTTTTTTGCGGGATTTTTGGGTGTGGGTGCTTTATGGGCAGGGTTAGCCTTTGGGAAGGACCTAGCCAATGCGCACCTGTTGTCTAGTAAAGTAGCTCAAATATTGCCACTAGGGGGTTCCTATGTCGCGCTAATCGCAGTTACAGCTGTTGTGGGAGGATTGTTGGGTGGTTTTTCCGCCTTAACTGGCGCATTTATGCGTAGTAAATCTACCAAGTAGACATTTAATCTTACCTTTTAACAAATAGGTAGCATCTATTCATGAGAAGCTGCCTATTTTTGTTTTTATGCGTCTTTATTGTTATCTGTTTATTGTATCTCTAGGTTTACTATGTAGTAATAAGGTGTTTGCTCAAACCGTTGTAACGGGATCCATTACAGACGGAGCCAGTAAAAAACTGGCGCATGCTTCTGTTTTAATTAAAGGTACTACTAGGGGTGTAACGGCTAATGCCGACGCAAAATTTTCATTATCACTTTTGCCCGGATCCTATACTATTGTTTGTAATTATGTAGGGTTTGAAGCCGTGGAAAAGAAAATAAAAATTATACCTGGTCAAGATTCGCTTTTGTTGTCTTTTGTATTAGCAAAGCAAGTGTATCTGTTAAATGATGTTGTGGTGCGTTCAAAAGGAGAAGACCCGGCATACGCTATCATTAGAAAAACCATTAAAAAAAGGCCTGATTATTTAAATGAAATTAAAAAATTTAGTGCCGAGGTTTACATAAAGGGGCAGTTGGTTTTAAACGATTATCCAAAATCATTTTTTGGAAAGTCTTTAGCGCCGGGCAATTTTGATACGGTTAAAAACCGAATTTTATTTTTATCGGAAACAGTTTCTGATTATTATGTAGACGTTCCTAACAAAGAACGCATCGAGGTAAAGTCTTCTAAAGTAAGCGGCAGAAGTAATGGATTTGGACTTAGCAATCCGCAAATCATTTCTTTTTATCAAAACAATATAGACCTTGGTAATGGACTTAACCCGCGTGGTTTTGTTTCTCCAATAGCTGATGGCGCACTTGGGTTTTACAACTATAAATTTGAAGGTACTTTTTACGAAAATGGCATCGAAATAAGCAGGATTCGTGTGTTGCCCAAACGCAAATATGAACCACTCTTTACAGGTATTATTAATATCATCGAAAACGACTGGCGTATACATAGTGTTCAACTGAGTCTATTAAAAGAACAGCAAATGCAACTTTTGGATACCCTTCAAATTGAGCAGATTTATGTCCCTACAAAGCAGGGTTGGGTTATTAAAAATCAGGTTATTTACCCAAAGGGTAAGTTTTTAGGTTTTGCTTTTTCAGGAAGCTTTGTTCAAGTATATGATCAGTTTAATTTAGCACCCCAATATGGTAAAAAGTTTTTTGGCAATACTTTTTTAAAATACCTCGATAGTTCCAATAAAAAAAGTAGTGCTTACTGGGATAGTATTAGACCGGTTCCACTTGATATTGCAGAAGTAAAAGACTATGCAAAAAAAGATAGTCTAGAAAAAATCAGACAAAATCCAAAATACCTAGATTCTCTAGACCGTATTCGAAATAAATTTAAATTATCTGGTTTTTTATTAACAGGACAAACGATTAATAAGCAAAGTAAAAAAACGCGTATACAATTTGATGCTTTAATTGGTTCTATTAATTTTAATACTGTCGAAGGTTACAATGCCACTTTTTCACCACGTTGGACAAAGCGTTACACGGGTCGTAAAAGTTTATCCGTAGAGCCTTTGCTTCGTTATGGATTTAGCAATACTAGGTTGCAGCCCTCTGCTACTGTCCGGTATAATTTTGGAAAAAAATATTTCAATAATATCGGCGTTGGTTTTGGTAGAAAAATGTTCCAATTCAATAATGATATTGCTATTCCTGAAACTCAAAATACCATACAAACTATTTTATACGAACGTAATTTTTTAAAATTATACGAAGCGCAGTATATTAATATTGGTTATGGAGCAGGCCTTGGAAGTGGTCTTAATTTTAGGGTTAATTTTCAATATCAAAATAGATTGGCGCTACCTAATTTAGCCAAGCCGCTCATTTTTATAGATCATGTTAATAGGAGTTATTCGCCCAATACACCATCACCTGCATCAAATGATCCTTTTCAAAAGCATCAAGCGGCTACCTTAACGGGTGTATTAACTTGGCAACCAGGCGGCAAATACATTGAGCTTCCTGAGCAAAAAATTGGTGTAGGCTCCAAGGCGCCCACATTTACACTCACCTACAAAAAAGGTATTTCAAACTTATTAGGTAGTGATATCGATTATAGTAAATGGTCGCTTAATGTATCTGATGATTTACCACTTGGACTTGGTGGAACACTTCAATACCGGGCAACCATGGGTGGTTTTATAAATGCCAACAAATTATATGCGCCCGATTTGCAACATTATTTTGGTAACCAAGCGTATGTTACAATTGAGCATTTAAAAGGATTCCAATTGCTGCCTTATTATCAGTTTAGCAACAAGTCTCGTTTTTATTCTACTGTTTTTGCCGAGTATCATTTAAATGGACTACTTACCAATAAAATCCCTGGATTTAGAAAACTCAATTGGTTTTTAGTAGGCGGGGTAAGTTATTTACACGTGAATAATATGGTTGATTATACCGAAGCAATTGTTGGTATCGAAAATATTTTTAAAGTAATGCGTGTAGATCTCATCAATGGCTATCAGAAGGGAGAGCCTACAAGAACCGGGGTTCGAATCACGGTTCCCATCACGTTTAAATAATTTGTCTATTTTTGCGGCACTATGGCAGTTTTACACAACCGGGTCTCCAACGAGGAGTTAAAGGCGCTGATGATGGCGGAAACTTTTCACCGCATCACCATTAGTTTTTATGCCTATTTCCCGGTTCAAGATCCTGCCGTTTTTAGAGACGATTTATACAAAGTATTATTTCCACTTCAGGTTTTTGGTCGAATTTATGTTGCCAATGAAGGCATCAATGCACAGGTAAGTGTACCTGATTTTAATTTCGAAAAATTCAAAGAACAACTATATGCTGTAGAGCATTTACATGGGCTTCGTTTAAATGTTGCCGTAGATGATGATGGTAAAAGTTTTTGGGTACTTAGAATAAAAGTGCGTGATAAAATTGTTGCAGATGGTATTACGGATCCAACATTTTCTATGGAAAATAAGGGTAGGTATGTAAACGCTGTTCAAATGAATGAACTACTCAAAAAGCCAGACACGATTGTTATTGACATGCGCAATCATTATGAATACGAGGTAGGGCATTTTACAAATGCTATCGAAATACCTTCAGATACTTTTAGGGAACAATTACCCATGGCAGCGGATATGATGAAGGGCAACGAGGAAAAAAACATTATCATGTATTGTACGGGTGGTATTAGATGTGAAAAAGCCAGCGCCTATATGCTACACCAGGGGTTTAAAAATGTTTTTCACCTAGAAGGGGGTATTATAAATTATGCGCACCAAGCCGATGAAGCAGGTATTGAAAAAAAATTTATTGGTAAAAACTTTGTATTTGACAACCGATTAGGAGAAAGGATTACAGAAGATATTATTGCACATTGTCACCAGTGCGGAAAGCCCGCAGACACGCATACCAATTGCTTGAATGACGGATGCCATTTATTATTTATTCAATGCGCAACTTGCGCTGAAACATTTGAAGGCTGTTGCAGTAAAGATTGCCAAGACACCATTCATATGCCACTTGAACGTCAAAAAGAATTACGAAAGGGCGTGCGACTTGGGCAACACATATTTAACAAGAGTAAAAGGCTTCGCCCAAGACTTAACGAACCAGAAGTTTAGGCATCACTCATTTAATCGGTACAAAATTTTGCAAAGGAGGCTAGAACTGCAGTCATGATTTCTTCCTCTGAAAATGTAGTTGGCACAAATGCTTTGCCCGTTACTTTTTCATATAGTTCAATGTAACGCTTACTAATGGTGTCAATCCATTCTTCAGACATTTCAGGAACGGTTTGTCCTTCTTTGCCCATGAAATTATTTTGGATGAGCCACTCGCGTACAAACTCTTTACTGAGTTGTTTTTGTTTTTCACCAGAAGCTTGTCTTTCTTCAAAACCATCTGCGTAAAAGTAGCGAGACGAATCTGGGGTATGCACTTCATCCATTAAATAAATGGTGTCACCAATTTTACCAAACTCATATTTAGTATCAGCTAAAATGAGGCCCTGCTTTGCAGCTATTTCTTTACCTCTATTAAATAAGGCCAGTGCATATTTTTCTAAAACGGCCCAATCTTCGGCACTAACAAGTCCCGTGGCAATAATGTCTTCTTTTGAAATATCCTCGTCATGACCCTCCGAAGCCTTGGTTGAAGGGGTAATGATAGGGCTAGGGAAAAAATCATTTTCTTTTAAACCCTCTGGTAATGATACCCCGCAAAGTGTTCTTGACCCAGATGCATAGGTCCTGTAGGCATGACCCACTAAATTGCCGCGCACTACCATTTCAATCTTAAAAGGGGTACATTTTTTGCCCACCGATACGTTTGGAGCAGGGGCGTCAAGTAGCCAATTCGGGCAAATATCTTTGGTTTGACCCAACATAAATTCCGCTATCTGATTGAGCACCTGACCTTTATATGGTATAGTTTTTGGCAATATTACATCAAAGGCAGAAATACGATCACTGGCAATCATAATTAACCAATCGGTACCAATGGTATATACATCTCTTACTTTTCCATGGTAAATGGCTGTCTGATAGGGGAATTGAAGGCTTTGCATGCCCAAAAATAGCACCTAAATCATCAAAAAGGAGGGATTCAAAAGCCTTTTTCTCAACAGTCCTATAGCCGGTTGGGAGAAATTAAATTTTTACAAAAGCTTAACTTGTGCTATTTTGCTCCCAAATTATAACCAAATTTTGCCAAAATGAGAAGACTCAACAGCAAATGTTTATTTGTGGCCATGGCTGCTACTATAACAATTAGTGCTAGCGCCCAAAATTCAACTACCGTATCTGGTAGTGTAAAAAATGCTAAATCAAAAGAACTGGTTTCGGCTGTATCTGTAACCGTTAAAGGAAGTTCTGTTGGAACTTTTACAGATGATAAAGGTACTTTCCGTTTTTCATCCATCAAGAATTACCCAGTTACATTGGTGTTTTCTTCAGTTGGATTTGCAAACAAAGAAGTAACCGTTAATGCAGCAAAAACGGGTGTAGAAGTTTCATTAGAACCTTCTTTTACACTCGGTAATGAAGTAGTTGTTTCTGCTTCAAGAGTACCAGAAAGAATTTTAGAATCTCCAGTATCTATTGAGCGTGTTAGCACTGCTACCATCAGAAATACTGCAGCAACAAATTATTATGATATCCTTACCAACTTAAAAGGGGTGGACGTTGTAGCTGCTAGTTTAACTTTTAAATCGGTGGGAACCCGCGGATTTAATAGTAGTGGTAACACACGTTTAAACCAATTAATTGATGGAATGGATAACCAAGCTCCAGGTCTAAACTTCTCTGTGGGTAGTGTTATTGGTTTAACTGAATTAGACGTAGACAATATGGAATTACTTCCGGGTGCGTCTTCTGCATTATATGGCCCTGGTGGTATGAATGGTACTGTTTTAATCAACAGTAAAAACCCGTTCAAATACCAAGGTTTAAGTTTCCAAATCAAACAAGGTATCAACCACGTTGATGCTGCTCAGCGTCCTACATCTGCTTACAATGATTGGGCAGTTCGTTGGGCTAAAAAAGTAACCGACAAATTCGCTTATAAAATCACTGCAGAAAACATGACTGCTCAAGATTGGTTAGCGAATCAATCTAATAACTATTCTAGAGGTACAGGTTCACCAAATGGTATTACTATTCCAGGATGGAGAGGTATTGATCCTAACTATGATGGTGTTAACTTTTATGGTGATGAAACTTCTCAGAGCCTAAGTTCAATTGCAAGCGCTGTTATTGCTGCAACTGGTTTACCAGCTGCAAATGTTAGTGCATTTAACTCTTGGTTGGCTACAAATCCAGCTGCTACTTTAGCAAACTATAATGCTTTCTTAACGGCTGTAGGTGCTGGTGGATTGGTTTCTGCAGGTGTTTCGCCTATTTTATATGGCGCATCTCCTTCAAGAAATTTATTTGGAAGCCAAATGGTTAGTAGAACAGGTTATGCAGAAAGCGATGTATTAGATCCTACAACTTCTAATTTCAAACTTACAGGTAGCTTAAACTACATGTTAACAGATAAAGTGGAAGCTTCATTCTCTACTTATTTTGGAACCGGTAACACCGTGTACACTGGTTCTGACCGTTACTCTTTAAGAGATTTAAAAATGGCTCAATTTAAGTTTGAGTTAAAACATAAAAACTGGTATATCCGTGCATATGCTACGCATGAAAACTCTGGCAACTCATTTAATGGTACCATTGCTACACGTACATTCAATGAAGCTTGGAAGCCAAGTTCTGCATGGTATCCTCAGTACATGGCTGCTTATGTTTCAGCTATTACTACACCTGGTGTGAATAGCTATTTTGCACATAATGCTGCTCGTACTTTTGCTGACCAAGGAAGACCTACTGGTTTTATTGGCAACCATCCTTTATTCCAATCTATTGTTAGAACTCCGATTGGTAAAAAAGTGGCAGGCATGAATGGTTTAGAAGGTGGTCAATTCATGGATAAGTCTAGACTTAACGTGGTTGATGCACAATACAACTTAACGGAAGCTTTAGGTCTTGCTAAATCTGGTACTGACTTTTTAGTTGGATTTAATACCAAGCAATACCAACTAAATTCTGAAGGAACTATTTTTGCAGATACATTAGGCGCTATTAACATCAATGAATTTGGTGCTTATGGTCAATTGTCTCAAAAATTATTCAAAGAAATCGTAAAAGTTACGATCTCTGGTCGTTACGATAAAAACACAAACTTTGCTGGTCGCTTTACACCAAGAGCATCTGCTGTAATCAAATTAAAGCAAGACCACAACATTCGTTTGTCATATCAAACAGCTTACCGTTTCCCAACAACTCAAAACCAGTGGATCAACTTACTTGTAGGTGGTGGTACTCGTTTGATGGGTGGTTTACCTCAATTACGTGATTACTATAATTTTGGTGGTAATCCAGGTTTCACTTTAGCTAGTGTGCAAGCATTTGGTGCAAGCGCAATGGCAGGTGCACCAAACCCAACTTTATTAAAGGCGCAAAACTTTGGTGAATTTAAGCCAGAGTCTAGCACTTCTTTTGAAGTAGGTTACAAGGGTTTATTTGGTAAGATGTTATTAATTGACGCTTACATGTACAACTCTAAATACCAAAACTTTATCAGTGGTGTAACTGTACTTCAATCTAGAGGTTCATACAACCCAATGAGTTTATTGTTTGAATCACAAAGAATTGCGTACAGCATTTCAACTAACGCACCAGGTGAAGTTACCGTTAAAGGATGGGGTGCTTCTGCAGACTTCTTATTACCTAAAAACTTTACAATTGGTGCTAACCTTTATTCTGATGAAATTGGTGATTTACCTGCAGGTTTCGTATCTTATTTCAATACTTCTAAATACCGTGCAAACTTAACGTTCGCTAATTCTGGTTTTGGTACCAATAACAGATACGGCTTTAACCTTGTTTATAGAACGGTAAGCGACTTCTTCTACGAAGGTACTTTTGGTACAGGTCAAATGCCAGGTTACAAAACATTAGATGGACAGGTTAGCTACAAATTCCCAGCTATCAAGTCTATTGTTAAAGTAGGTGGAACTAACCTTCTTAACAAATACTACCGTACAGGTTGGGGTAACCCATCAATTGGTGGATTGTACTATGTAAGCTTTGCTTATAACGTATTTTAATCTAACCGGTACGTCCTAAAAATTTAAAGCCCCTTACTCAGTAAGGGGCTTTTTTTATCACTAATTATCTCTATTTTTGCATCTCAATTAATAACCATATACCTATGCGTTCAATAGCTTTTAGAGAGGCGCTCAGAGAGGCCATGCAAGAAGAAATGAGAAGAGATGAGCTTGTGTTTTTAATGGGTGAAGAAGTAGCTCAATACAATGGAGCATACAAAGTAAGCCAGGGCATGCTAGCAGAGTTTGGAGAAAAAAGAGTTATTGATACACCTATTGCCGAACTTGGCTTTGCGGCTATTGCAGTAGGTGCGGCGCAAAATGGTTTAAAGCCAATTGTAGAATTTATGACTTGGAACTTTGCTGTTTTAGCAATGGACCAAATTTTAAATACAGCATCTAAAATGCTTGCCATGAGTGGTGGACAAATAGGATGCCCCATTGTATTTAGAGGACCTAACGGAAGTGCCGGTCAATTAGGTGCACAGCACTCAACAGCGTTTGAAAGTTATTATGCCAATATACCTGGTATCAAAGTGGTATCTCCATCAAATGGATACGATGCAAAAGGTCTTATGAAGCAGGCGATACGTTACGAAAAAGATCCAGTCATGTTTATGGAAAGTGAAGTGATGTATGGCGATAAATGTGACATTCCTGATGATGAATATTATATCCCATTAGGTAAAGCGGATGTTAAAAAATCAGGCAGAGATCTTACGATTGTTTCTTACAATAAAATGATGAAAGTAGCACTAGGTGCTGCTGAAGAGTTAGAAAAAGAAGGCATTAGCGCTGAGGTAGTTGATTTACGTACGGTTCGTCCATTAGACTGGATGACAATTTTAGATAGCGTTAAAAAAACAAATCGTTTATTAATTGTAGAAGAGCAGTGGCCGTTTGCTTCTGTGTCTTCAGAAATTACATACCGTATTCAAAAAGAAGGATTCGATTATTTAGATGCGCCTATTCGCAGAATTACTAGTGCCGATGCACCTATGCACTATGCGCCTAATTTAACAGCACTTGCGATTCCTGATGTTTCAAGAACCGTGAAGCTTGCTAAAGAAATGATGCACCAAAGAAAATAATTAAAATGTGCCCACGCTACTATAGTATAAGGCATATTTTATTTTTTATTAGCTGCATTATTTTTAATGTTTCCCTTGCACAAACAAGTATAGATACTGCTATGTCTGGTACACTTGACAGTGTTACCGTTACAGCATTTCGTATTACATACAATGGACAATCCCTGCCGGTTGCAAATGCACGTATTACATCAGCTACATTACAGCAAGAAGTGAATGGTACTTTATTGCCGGCATTTAATTTGGTGCCAGGGGTTCGCATGGAACAGCGTTCCGAAGGAAGTTACCGGCTTGCTATTAGAGGTAGTTCATTGAGGTCTCCATTTGGTGTTCGGAACGTAAAAGTGTATTGGAACGATGTTCCTTTTTCTGATCCAACGGGCAATACCTACCTTAATATTTTACCATTTTCGTTAATCAATGGAATAGATATCATAAAAGGTCCAGTGGGTGCCTCATACGGTTTAGGAACTGGCGGTGCCGTTTTACTGCAATCAAATTTTGTAACTGATTCGTTATTGCAAAATGCGGCATCCATTAATTTACGCGCTGGAAGTTTTGGTTACCTCGGACAGGATCTTCGCGTTACGCTTAGGCAAAAAAAACTGCAGCAAACTTTTTTTATTTCCAATGAAAAAATAGATGGATGGCGAGATCAATCTGGGTCTACTAAAAAAAATATTACCTGGCTTGGCACGATTACAACAAACAAGCACACATTAAAGGGTATGGTTTTATTTACAGACCTCATGTATCAAACACCGGGTGGACTAACACTCGCTCAAATGCAGCAAAACCCCCGCCAGGCAAGACAAGCCACTGCAACATTACTTAGTGCCGTAACGCAACAAACAGCGGTATACAATAAAACCTTACTAGGAAGCTTTCACCATAATTATCAACTCGCAAAAAATATAGATTGGCAAAATTTTATTGTGGGAACGAATACAAATTTCAAAAATCCATTTATCACCAATTACGAAACAAGGCATGAAAAAAATGCAAGCTTTGGAAGTCATTTAATCATGCGCGTTCAAAAACCAATAGGAGACCTTAAATTTGTTATAGGTGGGGAATGGCAGGTGCAGGATGCCGACATTGATAACTACGGAAATAAAAGAGGCCTGCGTGATACATTGCAATTTTCTGATTTGATCACAACGAGGCAAGGATTTTATTTTGCAAATGCGTCACTTCGATTCAAAAAAAAGTGGTTGATTGAACTAGGAATGAGTAACGCTTATATGGGCTATAATTATGCCCGTAGCACAATTTTAACTGAATCAGCGCAATCAAAATCTAACCTTGGTTTATTAGCGCCACGTATGGGTGTCTCTTATGCAGCAGCAAAAAACACAAACGTATACCTGCAAATTTCTAAAGGATTTTCGCCACCAACGCTTGCAGAAATGAGACCTTCCGACGGCCTGTTTTATAAAAACCTTTTGCCAGAATATGGTTGGAATTTTGAATTTGGTATGAAAGGAATTGCTTTGCAAAATAGGTTGCGATATGCACTAGCTGCCTATCATTTTGGTATTAAAGAGGCCATTGTTAGACAAAATAATAATGCTGGCATAGAATATTTTGTAAATGCGGGCGCAACTAGGCAAGCAGGTGCCGAACTGCAACTCGACTATAGTACTCGTTTTAGTAAAGTACACCAGTTGCAAATTGAGTTTGGTTATGCCTATCAGCCTTACCGTTTTATAAAATACAGTCAAGCTGGTTTAATATTTGATGGGAAGGAGGTTACAGGTAATGCGAAACATCAAGTAACGTCTTCCGTTACTTATCACTATAAAAAAATGCTCTCTTTTTTTGTAAAGTTGCAATCCCTATCTAGCATACCGCTTACAGATGCTAATGATGTGTATGCAGCCGCATATGCGTTGGCTCAGTCCGGGATTTCTTTAAACCATAAACGGGTTCGTTATTTTGTAAGTGTCGATAATTTACTCAATAAATCCTACAGCCTTGGTAATGACATTAATGCTGCTGGCAGGCGCTATTACAACCCTTCTTCGCCCCGAGGCTACATGGCTGGCATGAGTATCCAAATGGCCAAATATCGCCGTTAAACAGGCTATTTTTGCCTTTTCTGGCCTGTGTCTGCCAAATATCACGATTTATATAAACTTTTAACACTAAAATGGCCTATGTGGGTGCTAAAAGGATATTTTTGTTAACGTTAAAAGCAAATAACTATGACTGGACTTTTATTATTTATTGTGGGTGTGCTGGGTTGGCATATTGGCGTGTACGGGTTATTTAATAAATCTAAAATTGAGGGATGGAAGGCCTTTGTTCCATTTTACAATACCTACCAAATGGTGGAACTTACCGGTATTAAAAAGTATTGGTTTTGGTTGCAGTTGATTCCTATTGTTGGTCAATTCATTACCATTTGGATTACCATTATTTACGTAATGCACTTTAAAAAAGTTAGTTTACTCGATCATACCCTACTGGTTTTTTTGCCGTTTATTTATCTTCCATATATTGGATTTTTGGCAAGTACAAAATGGTATGGTGAAGAAGCGCTGGCGCATTATCATAAATCTGGTGCTCGTGAATGGATTGATGCTGGCGTGTTTGCCATTGTGGCTGCAACCATTATCAGAACCTTTGTTTTTGAAGCATACGTGATTCCGTCTGAGAGTATGGAAAAAACACTACTTGTCAATGACTTTTTGTTTGTGAATAAAATGAGTTATGGTGCGCGCATGCCGCAAACGCCAGTTTCATTTCCGTTTGTACACAATACCATGCCTTTCTCTACTACAGCTCCATCTTATACAACATGGGTGCAAGTGCCGTATACGAGGCTCCCTGCAATTGCCGATGTTAAACGAAATGATGTAGTTGTGTTTAATTTTCCTACAGGCGATACCATTATAAATTTACCAGAGTATGGTAGTAAAAGACCTTACTACGATGAATTACGCTATTCATTTAAAGGAAACCGCGAAATGTTGCAATCAGAATTTCCAATACATGTGCATCCGATGGATAAAACAGATAATTATATCAAGCGCTGTGTAGGTGTTGGGGGCGATGTACTACAAATTAAAAATGGAGTTTTGTTTGTGAATAGTGCGCCAGCATATATTCCGCCTGCATCACAAACAGAATATATTGTTGTAACCAACAAAACACCTTTTGATCCAGACTATTTAAAAGAAACTTTTAATATTGACGTACAGGATACCAAAGGGCAATTAGATGCTTTATCAGATAGCACTTTTAAATTTAATGTTACACCTGCAGAAGCAGCTACATTAAAAACACTTCCTAACGTAAAATCTGTGGCACCTTATATCGAAAACTATGCAGGTATTACGTTTCCAAACGATGAAGTAAACTACCCATGGACTATTGATAATTTTGGGCCTTTCGAGATTCCTAAAAAAGGGAAGCCCATTGTTTTATCGGCTACAAATATTGCGCTCTATCAAAGACTTATAGAAAACTACGAGCACAATAGTTTTGAAATTCGTAATGGTCAGTTTATCATTAATGGACAACCTACCACTACTTATACGCCACAGTATAATTATTACTGGATGATGGGAGATAACCGTCATCGTAGCCAAGACAGTAGGTTTTGGGGCTTTGTTCCAGAAACACATATTGTTGGAAAGGCTTCACTCATTTGGTTGAGTTGGGAAAATGGGCCAAGGTGGAAGCGTTTATTTAATTTTATTCAATAAGAATATAAATACCATGCAAAAACAAACCGTTCAATTTTCGTACCAAGTTTTTGCATCAATTGATGCACTATCAACCAGCGATCAAACCTTATTTGCGCAGGCGCAAGAGGCGTTATCATTAGCCCATGCGCCGTATTCAAAATTTAAAGTTGGTGCAGCTTCCATTTTACAAAATGGCGAAATCATTAAAGGAAGCAATCAAGAAAATGCGAGTTATCCCATTGGCATTTGTGCGGAGCGTGTTTTATTAAGTACCGCATCTACTTTGCAACCGAAAGTACCCATTGTTACTATGGCTATTACATATCACAACGAGCGTGGTGGCAACAATATTCCTATTGCACCCTGTGGTATGTGTAGACAAGCAATCGCCGAATATGAATCAATCGTAAACCAGTCTATCAGACTTATTTTAGGAGGAGCAACAGGTGAGTTGTATGTAATTGA
>CAMAQW010000015.1 GCA_945860335.1 Sediminibacterium ginsengisoli
CTATCACTCTCCGCTCCTCTTAATTTAAAATTACAATGCGCAATTTCAAAATTAATACCAGCACCTTTTAATAAGTGCGCAAGTACCACACTATCTGCACCCCCGCTAACAGCAAGCACAAAATGGCCATCCTTACTACATTGAGGAAAGGTTTGAGCCCAGTGTTTATTAAACCTTGCTTGAAAGTGCATATGCTATGCTCCTTTTTTTACTTCTTTAGCCCAAGTATCTTTTAAACCTACAGTTCTATTAAATACAAGTTTTGTTGGCGTACTATCTTTGTCGGCACAAAAATATCCTTTGCGTAAAAATTGAAAACCTACACCCATGCTATCTTTTAAAAGTGCAGGCTCAGCGTATGCATGCGGCACTACTGTTAAAGATTCTTTATTGATATAATCTTTAAAATCACCTTCGGCGTTCGCAACATCTTCTACATTAAATAAACGGTCATACAAACGAACTTCGGCAGGAATCGCATGTGCTGCACTTACCCAGTGTAGTGTTCCTTTTACGTTGATACCAGATGTATCTGATCCACTCTTGCTTTCAGGAATATACGAGCAGTGAAGTTCTGTTACATTACCGTTAGCGTCTTTTACAAAATCGTCACACTTAATAATGTATGCACTTTTTAAACGTACCATTTGACCAGGCGCGAGTCTAAAATATTTTTTAGATGGCTCTTCCATAAAGTCGTCACGCTCAACAAAAATTTCTTTACTAAACGGTACTTCTCTTGTACCGCCATTTGAATCTTCTGGATTATTTTCTGAATGAAGGATTTCACCCTCACCGGTATAGTTGGTGATAATTACTTTTAATGGATCAAAAACCACCATGCGGCGCACGGCTGTTTTATTTAAATCTTCACGCACACAAAATTCAAGTAAACTAATATCAATTAAGTTATCACGTTTTGCAATACCAATACGGTCACAAAACTCTCTGATAGCCACTGCAGGATAACCTCTACGGCGCATACCTGAAATGGTAGACATGCGGGGATCATCCCAACCTGTTACATGATTTTCTTGTACCAGTTGTAACAATTTACGCTTACTCATCACCGTGTAGGTCATATTCAAACGCGCAAACTCATATTGCTTAGATGGGAATATGGATAATCTTTCTATAAACCAGTTGTAGAGTTCTCTGTGCGGAATAAACTCTAGCGTACATACCGAGTGCGTAATATTTTCGATCGCATCACTTTGTCCATGCGCAAAATCGTACATCGGATAAATGCACCATTTGTTACCGGTGCGGTGGTGATGTGCATGTTTAATTCGGTAAATGATTGGATCACGCATGTGCATGTTACTACTTGCTAAATCAATTTTAGCACGTAATACTTTTTCACCATCGGCGTATTTAGCAAGGCGCATGTCTTCAAAAAGTTGCAAATTTTCGGCTACGGTTCTGCTCCTAAAAATATTTGGAGTGCCGGCCTGTGTTGGCGTTCCTTTTTGCGCTGCAATTTCATCGGAACTGCTATCGTCTACATAGGCAAGGCCCATTTCAATTAAACGAACTGCAAAACCATGTATTTGATCAAAATAATTGGAAGCATATAATTCTTCGGCCCAATTAAAACCAAGCCATTTTACATCGTTTTTAATACTCTCAACATACTCCGTTTCTTCAGTCACCGGATTGGTATCATCAAAACGCAAATTGGTTTTACCACCATATTTATTTGCTAAACCAAAATTTAAACAAATACTTTTAGCGTGGCCAATATGTAAATAGCCATTTGGCTCAGGAGGAAAGCGTGTAACAATAGACTGGTATTTGCCAGCTGCTAAATCTGCCTCTACAATTTCTTCAATAAAATTTAAGCTCTGTTCTTCAGACATGTATCAGTTTTTACCCTGCAAAGTTACGCTAAAATAGGTGCTATAAGGTGTATGATGCTATAATTTGAGTAGCCATAACCATATCGGGGTGCATGAGCCTATCTGCGGCCACAAAAGACACCTGTTCGCGTAATGTAGCCACCAATTTTTCGATGGGTTCGGAGCTTTTGGCAGGTCTTCTAAAATCAAGTGCTTGAGCCGCGCTCAATAATTCTATGGCGAGTACTTTTTCTACATTATTAATAACGCGTAAACATTTTGTTGCAGCGTTGGCACCCATACTTACATGGTCTTCCTGGTTATTAGACGACGAAATACTATCCACCGAAGCAGGCGTACAAAGTTGTTTGTTTTCACTCACAATGCCTGCTGCCGTGTACTGCGGAATCATAAATCCAGAATGCAGCCCTGGATCTTTTACTAAAAATAAAGGAAGCTCTCGCTGACCACTTAATAACTGATAGGTTCTACGCTCCGAAATGTTAGCTAACTCACTCATCGCAATAGCTAAATAATCGAGTGCAATAGCAAGCGGTTGTCCATGAAAATTACCACCACTCACAATTAAATCTTCGTCCGGAAAAATATTAGGATTATCCGTTACCGAATTTATTTCACGCATAAAAATATCTAGCACATGATTAAATGCACCAATAGAAGCACCATGCACTTGCGGTATACATCTAAACGAATACGGATCCTGAATTTGTTTGTTGGTTGATTCGGCAATGCTACTACCCGCTAAATATTCACGCATTTTTTTAGCCGTTAGCACCTGCCCTTCATGCGCCCGAATGCTATGTATTTGTGGACTTAAAGGCTCTGTGGTACAATTAAAAGCATCAAAAGAAAGCGCTGCAATTAACTGTGCCATTTCAATTAAGTGCTCGGCTTTTTGTAAACAGTACATACCATAAGCACTCATAAATTGAGTACCATTAATGAGTGCTAAGCCTTCTTTACTTTGTAATTTAATAGAACTCCAATTGTAGCGATCCATAATACTTGCAGTACTATGATTAACGCCATCAATCGTTACTTCACCAAGCCCTAATAGTGGTAAACTTAAATGACTCAGTGGAGATAAATCACCAGAGGCGCCAAGCGACCCCTGTGTATAAATAACAGGAAGTACCCGGTTGTTATACATTTCCAACAACCTTTTTACGGTATCAATTTGAACCCCACTATGTCCATAACTCAACGACTTAATTTTAAGCATGAGCATGAGTTTAACAATGGGATCCGGCACCTGCTCTCCTAATCCACAAGCATGAGAAACAATTAAATTGTATTGTAGCTGCTCAATTTGTGAATCGTCGATGGTAATATTTTGTAAGAAGCCAAAACCCGTATTAATACCATAATAATTTTTGTCTTTTTGGGCCATTTTTTGATCCAAATAAGCACGGCAAGCTGTTATTTTATTATGCGCATCAAATGTGATGGACACATCTTGATTATGGGCTAAAAGATTTTTAACCTGGCTAAAATGAAGCCATTTTTGATCCAATGGCAGGTAATTATAACTCACAAGTTGGCGTTTGATGCAAAGTAAAGACTTTTAGAAAAACGAGGCTAACTTATTAGGATGTAACGTTATTTGATTGAATTCTTTTGAAATTATGGCCATTTTTTCTTTATTTTGCGCCACTCTAATAAGGACCGGTAGCTCAGCTGGATAGAGCAACTGCCTTCTAAGCAGTAGGTCATTGGTTCGAATCCAATCCGGTTCACAAAGCCCCAAACACCTATTTTTGGGGCTTTTTCATGCCATTTACACCCCAATTCCCATTTATTTTCCCGACATTTACAAGGTATGCGATCCGCCCGTACCTACTTCTTATTGAGTTGTTTATCTCTATTTATTGGGGTATGTCAGGTATTGGGGCAAGGCTGCCCACC
This sequence comes from Sediminibacterium ginsengisoli, assembly GCA_945860335.1. GTDB lineage: Bacteria > Bacteroidota > Bacteroidia > Chitinophagales > Chitinophagaceae > Sediminibacterium > Sediminibacterium ginsengisoli_B. The sequence continues at coordinate 3,765 of CAMAQW010000015.1, forward strand.
AAATATTGGTTTTGAAACCGGAAATTTAGGCAGTTGGGACGCTTTTGATGGATCTATTTCCCGCGCCAATGGAGCCTTAAATATGACACTTGGAAGCGCGCAAGATGGCAAACACACCATCATTTCCAATTTCCCTGGCACTACCGCCAAAGACTATTACGGCGGTTTCCCTACAAGCTGCCCAAATGGAAGCGGCTATTCGTTAAAACTTGGTAATGACCAAACTCAAGCAGAAGCACAAGGGGTTTCCTATACTTTCACCGTTCCTTCCACCGAAGGTGATTATAGTATCATTTACAACTACGCTGTTGTATTTGAAAACCCTGCTGGACATCAAGATTGGGAGCAACCAAAATTTATGGTTAAGGTGTTTAACGTTACCGATAATAAATATGAAACCTGCGGTGCTTTCGAATTTATTTCGGCACCCAACTTACCGGGCTTTAAAGAATCAACCGTAAAAAGAGCGGTCTTCTATAAAGAATGGGCCCCCATTACTTTAAAACTTCCAGGATATCAGGGTAAAACCTTAAGGCTAGAATTTACAACCAACGATTGCTCGAGAGGTGGTCATTTTGGGTATGCATATTTAGATGTGAATGACAATTGCACAACGCCCGTTACAGGCAATGTTTTTTGTACCAATATTACTGGACTCAATTTAACAGCACCTTATGGCTTTGCAGATTATAAGTGGTACACCGATGACTTTTCTAAATTATTAGGTACCGATGTTATACTTACTATTTCGCCAGCACCTCCCCCAAAAACTAGATTAGCCCTCGTTATTACACCCTACCCCAATCAAGGTTGTTTAGATACTTTATATACCACAATTGTAAAATCTTTGGACCCCTATGTTTTTAAATTAGCAGACAGTGTTGTTGCATGTCAAAACAAAGGCGCCGATGTTACAGATAGTATTGTAACAGCTGGTAGTAGCCCCGGATTAAAATTAAGTTACTTTAATAGCCCTACTAGCGGTGATTTTGTAACGTCACCAAAAGCAATTGAAAAATCGGGTTTGATTTATGTAAAAGCAACCAATAGTGCAGGTTGCGCCGACACCAAACCATTACAAGTAACAGTGCATCCAAATCCAACATTAATCATCAAGCAACCAGCAGCTGCATGTATTCCTGAAACAATAAATATCACAGATACCAATTACACAAGTGGCAATGACCCTAATTTAAAATACACGTATTGGCAAGATGCACTTGCAAAAACACCTGTAATCAATCCTACAAAAATTGCACAAACCGGCAACTACTTTGTTTTAGGTACCAGCCAATTTGGATGTAGTAACATCGTACCCATCAACACGAGTATTAGCGCCCCACCAAATACATCTGTTACCAATTATACGGCCTGCGGCAGCATTCCACTCGATAGTATAACACCAACCAAAGGAACTGACCCTAGTGCTAGCTTTAATTACTTTTTTGATAGTACTGCTTTACAATCTATGCCAGGCAATCACCGGTTTACAAGCAGCTCCAATTATTTTATCAAATTTACCGCACCAGCAGGATGTAGTGTTATCAAAAAAGCGAGTGTTACTATTAATAATTATCCCAATTTTATAGTTACACAACCAGCCCCTGTAAAAATTCCAGTCACAATAGATATTACGACTATTCCACCACCCTCTAGTAATTGGGTGTACAGTTATTGGCAAGACTCTTTGTGCACCACTCCATTACTCCAACCAAAAAGAGTATTAGCAACCGGAAAATATTTTATTAAAGCCACCACACCTATTGGATGCGCGCAGGTGCAAACAATTAATGCAGTTGTTAATGACGCAGATATCAATCCACCCAATGCATTTTCGCCCAATAGTGATGGCATCAATGATACATGGAGTATTCCCCTATTAGATTATTACCCCAATTGCACAGTTATTGTATTTAACAGAACCGGTCAACAAGTATTTAGCTCCAGCGGTTATAGTAAAAATTGGGATGGCAAATCAAAAAATAAAACAACCTTACCTTTAGGTGTATATTATTACGTCATTAAATTATCAGGCAAACATCAAGCATTTGCCGGCAGTGTTAGTATTTTTTACTAAATCATTATGGAAGTAAAAATTGAAGCATCTTGGAAAGAAGTATTAAGCAACGTTTTTAAATCATCGTACTTTTTACAAACAGCGGCACATATAAAAACAGAACTTGCTACTGGCGCAAAAATATTTCCAGCAGGCAACAATATATTTAACGCATTTAATCAAACCACTTTTGAAAATGTAAAAGTGGTAATATTAGGCCAAGACCCTTACCACGGAAGCGGTCAGGCTATGGGTCTCAGCTTTTCTGTACCAAAGGGCGTAAAACCACCACCCTCACTCGTTAATATTTTTAAAGAATTAAAATCTGATATTGGGTTACCCATACCAACAAATGGAGATCTAACCCCCTGGGCTAAACAAGGTGTCCTTTTATTAAATGCGGTACTTACGGTCCGAGAAAATGAGCCCGCTAGTCATGCAAAAATTGGATGGATGCATTTTACAGACGCCGTGATTAAAAAAATATCAGATGAAAAAAAAGGGATTGTGTTTTTATTGTGGGGTAAGTTTGCTGAACAAAAACAAATCCTAATTGATGAAACCAAACACTTTGTTTTAAAAGCAGCGCACCCATCACCTTTTAGTGCAGACAAAGGATTTTTTGGTTGTAAACATTTTAGCAAAACAAATGAACTACTTGCAAAACAAGGACTTCAAGTCATTGACTGGCATATTTAAATTAAGAACATGAGTGAACCGATACATAAAATATCAACAATACAATTAATTGCTGGAAGAGTTTTGGCAGTATGGGCGATTATCATATTTATACATTCCATGTTTGTGGCTATCTTTTTTTTACTACCCTGCTTTTTTTTAGCGGAACCACATGTTGCCATACTGCACAGAAAAGTAACACAGGCTTGGATGCGATTTTTCTTATTTTTTATTGGCTGCCGCATAAAAATTAAAGGCGCTCATCATTTTGTAAAAGGAGAAAACTATGTCTTGGTATGCAACCACAACTCACTAATGGATGTTCCGGTGAGTACCCCCTTTATGCCAAGGGCCAACAAAACAATTGCAAAAGTTAGTTTTTCTAAGGTACCCGTTTTTGGTTGGGTGTATAAATTTGGTAGCGTTTTAGTAGACCGTAGAAGTGACCAAAGCCGAAGACAAAGTTATGAAGAGATGAAAGCCGTTTTAGCCGTAGGTCTAGATATGCTCATTTATCCCGAAGGCACGAGAAATAGAACCGGTGATCCACTCAAAAGTTTTTATGACGGCGCCTTTAGATTAGCTGTAGATACGCAAAAGCGTATCATCCCTACCATTCTATTTAATTCAAAAAACATATTACCACCTAGCCCTAGCTTTTGTTTAATGCCCGGTAAAATTGAAATGCATTTTTTGCCCCCCGTAAATGTTGTAGGTAAAACAAGTAAGGAAGTAAAGGAGGAAGTATATGACCTGATGTGGAACTATTACGCCAAAAACCAGCAGTTATTAGAAGGAAGAATTTGAGAATACCCGACTTCTGTTAATTTTTAAATCACGCAGGATACCTGATTTAGGATTTACGGTAATATTAAATGATCTGAAAATACCCACTGGCATAACGTTAATGGACATTTGCCAGCAGTGCATTTCGCGAGAAATAAACATACTAAATTGTTGAAGACCTCCCATTGAAACGTCGTAATAACCGGTACCACCTACTTTCCATTTTTCAGTTAAACTAAAATCACCATTAAAGTTTAAACTTGAAAAAGTTCTTGTTTCAAATCCACTATAATCTGGCTTGATTTGTTTTGCAAAGGATAATGAATAAGAGAAAGACAATGTCCATGGAATATTAAAATCTGTAAACTCGGCAGGGTTTGATTTTGCAAATTGCAACTGACGCTGTTGCTCATCGGGGGTTAAAAAAGGATCGATGGGAATTTCTCTATCTTTTTCTGTTTTGCCATCTTTTGACTTACTTGAAAATGAAGTAGAAATAGCGATACTACCACTTGTGATGCGTCCAAATTTGAAAGCTTTGGGATCAAAAGCATAGGTTTTTAAACGGTAGCCCTTGCTGTCCACATCGTAAGGATCAAGTGTGGCACTTGCATTGATATTTACTTTTTCAAAGAGGGTGCTTCTTGCATATAAATTAAAGGTTCCTAGTTTAAAACTATCTGCTAGCATATTATAGGAAGAAGAAATACCAAAACCTTCTATGAGTTTTACTTTTTTGTCTTTGGCAGTAGAGTCCGATTTGTCACGCACTTTCATTTCCAATAAATTGTCTATACCAAAACCAATGCCACCAAAACGGCCTTCCGAAAATGAACCAATAACACCTCCATCATATTGTGAAAAACGATACCTTCTGCCGGTAGTATCAATTTGTGTACTATAATGGTATGCAGCAGCCATGTCGGGTTGATAATTTACAGATACGCTAGGTCTTATTTCATGACGAATCCCTTTGATATTACTGTTTTTGCCAAAGGTATAGGTACCAAAAATTCGAGTGGCTGCACTAATACCAAAACTCATTTGACGTGCCGTATAAAGTCCTCTATATTTAACCGTATCCACTTTTTTATTGGCCGTATTCCAACTTCGTATAAACCGTTGACCATACCAGCGCTCTTCGTAAGAGATACTAGGACTAATGGTTACAGGCCCAAGTGCAGGAAGTGACATAGAAATTGGAATGTTATGAACAGCACCCCACTGTGCCGTATCTAAGAGTCTTTTAAAATTAAACGCCGTATCGTAAAATGACAATTGATTTTGCACATTACCACTATACCCAATACCAATTTTTTCATACCATTTTCCGGAACCTATTTGCTCTTTAGATTGAAAAGGATATAAGGTTACCACGTTAAAGTTTACAGTTGGGAGTTGTAAATTAACGAGGCGTAAATTATTGTTTTGGTTGTGGTTGGCGTTTACCGATAAATTGTATTTGCCTCTCCAATCTTTAGAATAACTGATAGAAGAACTTAATTGGTTCTGAAAGTTTTGCATGGGGTTGTTAAGCAGCAATCTATTAAACCTGGAGCTACCAAAATTTACATTGGCAGAAAAACTACTTCCTGGCCTTGCCCTATTATCCCTACTATGACTCCAGTTGAGCATAAAGGATTTGTTTTGGTTAAACTCGTCTCCGGTTCCACCAAACCTATTTAAGCTCTTGGTATTTTGAAGGGTAAGGTTAAATCCACCCGTAAAAGCATATCGCTTGATGTATTTTGAGTTCAGGTTTACATTCCATCCTCCGTAAGAATAAATGTTGGCTCTTGTTGTAAAATCGAGATAATCATTAATGACTTTATAATAACCGAGGCCTTCGAGACCCAAACCAAAATCTTCGGAAGCTGTAAAAGCTGGTGCCAAAATTCCAGAGTGCCTTCCTCTGTTTAATGGGAAAATACCAAAAGGAATACCTAAAGGCATGGGTACACCTTCAAATTCTGGAAATGTAGGACCAGAAATACCTAATTTATTATTGATGATTTTCATCCGGCCCGTTCTAAAGGCAAAGTGAGGGGTATCTAAATTACAGGTTGTAAAACGAGCTTTTCTAGCATAAACAACGCTATCACTCATTTTTTTAAGGCTCAATGCATTCACAAAAATTTCCCCTTCCTGAAAAAAAGTATTTTTTGTTAAGCCCTTACCCGTTTCCATATTAAATGAAATGGTATCACTAATGGATTTCATTTCACCTTGGATAAAAACGGGTTTACTATCTAATTTACCAGTAGAATCGGTACTTCCGTATGCTTTTACCATTTTAGACTGCTGGTTATAACGTATGGTAGCAGCCTCAATTTTAAGATCCTGGTAATTGGTTTTGGCTTTACCGTATAGCAAAAACTCCCTGGTATCTACTATTAAAACCCCCGAATCTGAGGCGTTATAATCGATGGGGGCATCGATAGAGTCTTTTGACAATATGAGGGTATCGATGGTTTTAACAAGAGAATCTGTCTTTTTTGGAAGGGTATCTACCTTATTTACAAGGGTATCGCTAAAAAAAGGGGCAGTTTGCCTTAAAAAGGCCCTTGATTCCCACTGAAATGTTAATAAAAGCAAAACTATGCCCATAACAATAGCGGGAGCGGTTTTTACGTTAATTTTACGTCGTTTGCTTCTATTCACTAGGCAAAAATAGTGTATGAAAGGTGTAAAATGACTTATATCTAAAATCCTTTAACGAATTGATATGAAGATTAGAAGAATTATTGTCATACTGTGTTCATTTTTAATGTCTATACAGGCTTTTGCATTGCCAAATCCAACACCTAGCAAAACGCCGGCACCCATTCAAAAACAAGCCCTCAAAAGAATCATTATTGATGCCGGACACGGTGGTTCAGACATTGGAGCTAGAGGTAGGTATTCTACCGAAAAAGATATTTCACTGGCTATTTCCTTAAAACTAGAAGCACAATTAAAACAAGCACTGCCAGATGTTGAAATATTAATGACCCGTAAAACCGACGTTTTTAATTCTGTCATCGAAAAGGCCGATATAGCTAACCGCTTAAAGGGTGATTTATTTATTTGTATCCACGTAAATTCGGCGGGATCGAGAACCATCAAAGAAGTGGTAGGCTATAAAACAATTTCTGTAAAGGGTAAAAAAGGGAAGAAAGTAAAAAAAAGAGTGCCACAATATAAAGTGACGCGTTTGCCAAGCACTGCGATAGGTACCGAAACTTTTATTTTTGGCGTTGACAAATCTGATGAACGCGTAGCTGCCGCTGGTGAAAGTGTAGATGAATACCTAGATAGTGTTTCATTAAAAATACTCGAAGCCCGCAAACAAACAGACGCCAACGACCCTACCAAACAAATGCTAGCCAGCATTATGGCACAGCAATACTTTCAGCGTAGCGCAAAATTAGCCTTAACCATTGAAGAGGAATTTCAAAAAGTGGGACGCGTTAGTAGACAAGCGCAACAGCGTAAAAAAGGCATTTGGGTATTACAAGCTGTTAGTATGCCAGCAGTACTTGTAGAAACTGGCTTTATATCAAACCCCGACGAAGAAGACTACCTTAATAGTGAGTTAGGTCAATTAGAAATATGTGATGTAATTACTAAATCGGTGCGGGTTTATAAAAAATCACTAGAGAATCAGATAGGCGTAGGCGGTCAATAAACCTTAATTTTGTTACATGAAGATTTCGAACGAATCAAAAGTTGGAGCCCTAACCGCTATTTCTATTACGGTTTTAATATTAGGCTTTAATTTTTTAAAGGGTAAAACATTATTTAAAACAGGTAATTACATTTTTGCCAAATACGAAGACACCAAGGGTCTCATGGTGTCAAATCCTGTTTATGTAAATGGTTTTCAAGTAGGAAGTGTTATTGATATCGAAAACACCGACTTTAATTTGCATTCTATACTTGTAACAATCAAGTTAAATGAAAATTATAAAATTCCAGTAAACTCGGTAGCTAGCATTAAAGACAATCCACTTGGCACGCCAAGCATTGTAATTAAACTAGGTAATAATACTCGTTTTTTAAACCCACAAGACACCATTGCTACTAGAAATGCGATTGGCCTTTTTGATGATGCCATGAACAAATTAGAGCCCGTTACAGATCAAATCAAAGTAACGGTTCAATCTCTTGATAGTGTTTTAAAAAATATCAACCGCATTTTTGATCCTAACACAAAAAATAATTTACAAGAAGCGATTGCTAATATCAATACAACAACTGCTAGTTTAATAGTATCGGCCGCAGCGATAGAACAAATGTTAGACAAACAATCAGGCGCCATCACAAGTTCTGTAAATAATATCAACAGTGTTACCAAAAATTTAGCAGACCATAACAAAGAAGTTGCTGCTACACTTTCTAATCTAGAAAAAACAACCAATAAATTAGCCGCCGCAGATATTAATGGAACCATTGGTAATTTAAAAATAGCTATCGACAATTTAAATGTGCTTGTTAAAAAAGCAGCCAGTGACGAAGGAAGTTTAGGTAAACTCATCAACGACAAAACACTCTACAACAACCTAAATAATAGTTTAAAGAGTGCAAATACTTTAATTGATGATCTGCGTGTACACCCAAAAAGATATGTTCAGTTTTCTGTTTTTGGTAAAAAAGAAAAAAGCGGTCCACTCCTAGCTCCCATTATAGACACTGCTAGTTCCAACAAACAATAATGGCTGCTTTACTTAAACTATACTTTACAATTTGCTTTGTGCTGCTTGCCATTATTGCGCATGCCCAACCCGGAAAAAGAGTAACGCCATTGGCTGCTAAAGATACCAGCAAACCAAAAATAATTACACAGGAAAACTTTTTATACATTTTAGCTGCCGACAAGCAGTACTTGCAAAAGTCCGATACCAATCAGCTGGTTTCTTATGCGGGTCATGTCAAGGTGAGACAAGGAAAAACACTTTTTTACGCAGACAGTGCCATCATCAACCCTGTTTTAAATACCCTAGAATCATTTGGAAATGTGCATATCAATGACGCAGACAGCGTGCATATTTATTCGCAGTATTTGAGGTATATGGGTATCGAAAAAAAGGCGCTACTCACAAAAAAAGTAAGGTTAACAGATAAAAAAAGCACCCTCACCACCGAAAACCTAACCTACGACGTTAACCTAAAACTAGGCACTTACTTATATGGAGGCAAAGTGGTTAATAAAAAAACAACCCTTACCAGTACCGAAGGAAATTACTACGGCGATACCAAGGATATTTATTTTTATAAAAATGTATTACTCGTTCAACCAGATGGCACGATTAAAACAGATAGCCTTCAATACAATACCACTACCGAAGTATCTACATTTATTAGCCCTACTGTAATTAAAGATAAAAATGGCCTTACCATTAAAACGCGTGAAGGTTTTTATGATATCAAAAAGAAAATTGCCAATTTATACAAACGTTCGATCATTGAAGATTCTACTTTTAGTATAACCGCCGACGAAATTGCCATTGATAGCCTCAACGGACTCAGTGAATTTAGAGGCAATGCCGTTTACAGAAGTAAAGACAAAGAGCAGGGTTTTGATATGATTGCCAATAATATTAAAACCAACAATAAAAGGAGTACGATATTGGCAACTCAAATTCCACTCCTTATTATTAAACAGGGAATTGATAGTGTATTTATCACTGCAGACACTTTATTTAGTGGGCGTGTTATTGATTTACTAAAAACAAAAAAGGTTCCAAACGTTAGGCCTGTGCTTGTAGATACTAGCAATAAAAAGCTGGTGCTAAAAGATACAATTAAAGTGGCAACTACAAAACCTAGCCTTAAAAAAGGGGGTTCAAAAACGGCCGTTGATTCAGTTAAAATAAAATTAGATCCTCCCGTAGACAGTACTTTAAAATATTTTGAAGCCTACAATCATGTAAAAATATTTTCCGACTCATTGCAAGCCGTTGGTGATAGTTTATTTTTTTCGGGGCAAGACTCGGTGTTTAGATTATTTGATAACCCTATTTTATGGGCACAAGAAAACCAAATTAGTGGAGACACTATTTATTTATTCTTAAAAAATAAAAAGCCAGAGCGCTTGTATGTTTTTGAAAACGCATTAAGCATTAGTAAGGTAGATAGCAGCAACTATTTTAACCAAGTAAGAGGTAATAGCATCAACGCATTATTTGACAGCACAGGTCAAGTACATTTTTTAACAGCCAAAGGAAGTGCCGAAAATATTTATTACGCACAGGACGAACAAAACCGTTTTGTAGGCGTCAATAAAAACAGTTCCGACCTCATAGAAATTAGTTTTTTAGAAGGGAAACCCAAGCGAGTAAAATTTATAAATAACCTAGAAGGCGGTCTTCTACCCATGCGCGGTAAAACCAATCATGATGAGCTAAAACTAAAAAGCTTTAACTGGCAAGACAAGCTCAGGCCAAAAAGTAAGTTTGATATTTTAACCGGAAATTAAATGCCTACAAAATTGTATAACCGGTTATTTGTAAATCCACTCACCGTATTTTTTGGGGATGCCAAAGCTATTGGGATTACACTTGTTGTAACCACTACCCTTTCATTGTGGTTATCCAATGGCACAGCATTTGCAGCCGCTTATACCTCTTTTTGGCAACGCCCAATTACTGCTGGCTTTATTACACAGTTACATTTACCTGATTCACCTTTAGCGCTTATCAATGATTTACTCATGTCTGTATTTTTTTTGTTAGCAGGCATGGAAATAAAAAGAGAGTTTACCAAAGGGGAGCTTTCTAGTATTAAGCAGGCATCGCTTCCCATAGTAGGTGCTATTGGCGGCATGATTGTTCCAGCAATTGTATTTGCACTATTCAATAAAGGTACTTCTAATATGAGTGGGTGGGCAATCCCATCTGCTACGGATATCGCCTTTACGCTTGGCATTGCCGCTCTATTAGGAAAGCGCGTACCAAATTCGATAAAAATTTTTTTAACAGCCCTTGCTATTATTGATGACCTAGGCGCCATAGTAATTATTGCATTTTTTTATGGCGGCACTATTAACTTCTTTTTTTTATTATGGGTTATTGCAGCGTGCATAACACTTTGGTTACTCAATAAAAAATATAAAACACTTACAATACTTCATGGTTTTGTAGGTATCATACTCTGGTACTTCATGCACCGTGCGGGAATACACGCCACTGTTGCGGGTGTCGTATTTGCATTTTTAATGCCTATTAACAGCCTTGCCAAATGGGAACTGAGGCTTAACAAACCCGTTTACTTTTTTATTGTTCCTCTTTTTGCATTAGCCAATACCGCCATACAAATACCGGTACAAAATTTGGAGATGCTGACCACTACCTTAAGCTTAGGGATTATGGCTGGCCTTGTAATTGGCAAGCCGCTAGGTATTACACTTGCTTGTTACTTGTTTATAAAAAACAAAAAAGCCGTACTACCAGCAAATGCAAGTTGGAAAATATTCATCAGTGCTACTTTTTTAGCAGGCATTGGATTTACCATGAGCATTTTTATTGCAACACTTGCATTTTCTAGTAGCATTTTACAAGATCAGGCAAAAGTTGCGGTGCTATGCGCATCATTGGTAGCGTCTATTCTTGGCTCTCTTTTTCTAGCATCAAATAAGCCTTAATAAAGCCTTCTATTTCTCCATCCATCACAGGACCCACATTACCTACTTCATAATCGGTACGGTGATCCTTAATCATTTTATAGGGATGAAATACATAGCTCCTAATTTGACTTCCCCACTCTATCTTTTTCTTGTTGGCATTAGTAGCATTCAGGGCTTCTTGGCGTTTGCGTAGCTCTTCTTCGTATAATCTACTCTTTAGCATCTTTAATGCAAGCTCTCTATTTTCACCTTGGGTTCTAGCCTGCTGGCACTCTACTATAAAACCACTAGGTCCATGTTTTAAACGAACGGCGGTTTCTACTTTATTTACGTTTTGACCACCACTACCACCACTTCTGTAAAACGCCCATTCTAAATCGGCAGGGTTAACGGTAATTTCTATGGTGTCATCAATTAGTGGATATACATATACAGAGGCAAAAGAGGTATGCCTTCTGGCATTGCTATCAAATGGAGAAATGCGCACGAGACGATGCACCCCACTTTCTGCTTTTAAAAACCCGTAGGCAAAGTCCCCTTCAAATTGTAGGGTTGCACTTTTTATACCGGCGCCATCACCAGCCTGAAAATCTATTTCGGTTACTTTCCATCCTTGCTTTTCGCCATACATGCGGTACATGCGAAGTAACATTTCGGCCCAGTCTTGGCTTTCTGTTCCACCAGCACCCGGATTAATTTGTAAAACGGCCGTGAGCTCGTCTTCGGGTTTATTGAGCGTACTTTTAAATTCGGCTTCTTCTATTTGCTCAAGAGCGGTACCATGCGCCTCTTTGGTTTCTTCTTCGGTGGCATCACCAGATTTCCAAAATTCGAATAGTGTTGCAAAATCTTCTACACTACTTTCTACTTGTTTGAAAAGCTTTAACCAATATTCGTTTACTTTAATTTCTTTCATGATGCCAGTAGCTCTGGTGTTGTCATCCCAGAAGCCAGGCGAAAGCGAAAGTTGCTTGTCTGTATCTACTTTATATATGCGGTTCTCAACGTCAAAGAAACCTCCTCAAAACCGTCACTCGGTCTCTCATATACTTAATCTGCTCTTGTGTCATATCAAAACAATTAATTCAAAATAAAAAAAACCATAAGCCTCGTAAGCCGGATTCTGTTTCTAAACCATCATTTATCTAGTTGTATTATTACTAATACAATCTTGCTGCCTACCCTGGAACCCTTCCAATAAATTGGAATCAAACGAGCCGCTTTCAAAGATTCCTATACATGGCATTACAACACCCAAGGTTTACCCTCCTTTGCTGTTACCAACAAAAGCTGTGAGCTCTTACCTCACATTTTCACCTGTGTCCGCTTTTTGCAAAACGGAAGTAATTTTCTGTGGCACTATCTCGCATTTATATGCTACCATATAAACGGCCGGCGCTTAACCGGTGGGTTGCCCTATGCTGTCCGGACTTTCCTAAGTGCCTAAGCACCTCGATGGTTCGGGCTTATGGAACTGCAAAGATAACCTTTATTTAAAGAATATCTCTGTGGCACCATACCCAAAGCGCGCATCGTATTGATTGATAAAGTGTTTGACCTCTCTTTTGGTCTTTAAAATGCTATGTAGTTCGTCTCTTAATACCCCTTCACCCACCCCATGAATCACAATAAAAGAAGGCAAGCGGTGCGCTACAGCTAGGTCGTACCATTTGTCAAACTCACTTAATTGAATACCCATAATTTCGGTATTGGTTAAATGCAAAAAACTATTGGTGAGCTTTTCGATGTGAAGGTCTATTACTGTTCGGGGCGCCGGTAAATTTTCTTTAATTTTTTTAGCATCATACACTTTAAAACCGGCCGCAGCTAATTTAGATACATCAAAAGTTTCTACCACTGCCTCGTCTGGGTAGGCATCAAACAACAAATACGTAAGTGTAGGCTCGTTGTTTTCTTTTAATTTTTCGATGGCATTAAATACCTGCTTAGGTTTTAATTTAAGCATGGTTTCATAATGCGCTGCTTTGTATTTTACTTTTTGAAGTAAAGAAAAGTCTACACTAAAATTAGGTGTATCGTTGATGGCTTCAAACGCTAGGTCATGTAAATAAAAATCGTGAAAAGGTTGAATGGTGGCGTCTAATTCAAAATTTAAACTAGAAGACAAATACTGCTTGTAATGAAATCCATATGCAGTGGCCATGTTATTCACCAAATGCACTTTAAACGAAACAACAATTTCATCGTTAAAATCGTCGAGTCCAAATTTGGGAATAAGGGTTAACCAAACGCCCGTTTCTTCTTTTACAGCCGTAGGCTTTGGTTTTTCGGTTGGAATATTATCAATAAACTGTTTAAGCGGCTTTTGATCCTGCACCAATTTTTTTTCTGTGAAGCGCTTAAAATAGGGAAAATCAATTTGATCCATGTAAGCCGGAAACTTTACGCCACGCACTTCAATCATCACCATTTTATCGTTGATAAAATCAACCACTTTTCCTTCTTCGTTGCTATGCAACACCAATATGTCGTCACCAATCTGATATTTCATTACTGCGCAAGTTTACTTCTACGTCTACTATAAAAGAAGTAAATGGTTAAACCAATGCCCATCCATATAAAAAACCACATCCAGCTAATGGCCGGTATTTCAATCATTAAATAGAGGCAGCAAAGTGCACCTAC
>CAMAQW010000016.1 GCA_945860335.1 Sediminibacterium ginsengisoli
GTTGCAAATAATTTTGCAGCGCATCATCCGGAAGTAATGGTGGTGCAAAATGGAACTAGACTTGGGTATATTAAAAATTTTGAGAAGGGAATGCTACTTGCAAACGCTTCTTATGTTGCGCTGAGTGACCAAGACGATATTTGGATGCCCAATAAATTGGAAACATTACTCGCAAATATTGGAGATCAAATGCTAGCCTACTCCGATTCTGAATTAATTGATGCAAATGGTCAATTACTCAACCAAAAAATGTCATCTATAAAAAACCAATTGGCATATCATACCCCAATTATGTATGCTATTGGCGCCTGGGCCCCTGGTCATGCCATGCTTTTTAAAAAAGAATTGGTAGATAAGGCGGTTCCTTTTCCAACCCTTGTAACACATGATTTTTGGCTGGGTTTTGTGGCTACTTGTTATAGCAAAGTGGTGTATGTGAATGAACCGCTAGTGCATTATAGGCAGCATACACAAAATGCGATTGGTGCAGACACCACAAAAAGTAAAACCGGGTCTTTTACAATGGTGCAAAAAAAACAAAAAGCGCGTGCCCGCATGGAATTACTATACAATAAAGTAAAAGAGGCGGGACATCAACACGCGGAGGTATTTGAAAAAATCAATAACAGTTACAGCAGTTTTTCTTTGTCTAATAATGCTAAACGTGCCAAACTGTTTTATGATCATAGAAGTTTGATACTTGCGTATAAAAAAAAGTCGGCGTTACTAAAAGTTTTGTTTGCCGTAAAAATGTTTTTTAAAATTGATTAGCAAAAAACTTGACTTGCAATCTTTTTATAAAATTTTTTACATGCACACTTATTGGTACGCTAGCTTCTGGAAGGGGTCCTGTAAATTTTTCGCCCCTGCGTAAATAGTATTTCGATAAAGTGCTAGACGTAAATCCCCATTTTTTGATAAAAGTAAAATAGCCTTTGTTGCGTTTAACGCGCTTTACAGAAACGGATCCAAAGTGATATACCCTACTTTCAGAAATGCCTCTAAATAGCCGTACACCTGCATTCCAGAGCTTCATAGAAAAATCTGGATCGGAGTACATGCCCGGGCTAAACTCGTTGCTGTAGCCACCTACTGCATCCCAGGTATCTACGTGTACAATATTGGGTGGCCAGGTAGCACCCTGCCAATCCTGCATCGGTAATGACGTATAGCTTGCTAATAAATTAGCTTCATTAAAAGAAGTAATATCTTTTCCAAAATCATATTGAATCGAACAATTACTCTGTGCTTTTAATTCGATAGCAGTGCTTGAAAAAAAGAATAGGTTATGTTTTATTTCCTCAATCGCTTTTGCAATTGGCGCGTCCCAATTTGGACACACATACATATCGTCGTTGATGTATAATAAGTAACTCGTTGTAACAAGTGTTCTACAACTATTTAATGCATAGCAAACACCAATATTTTCTTTACTATACGAATAGCTGATATCTGGTTGTGCTTTAACCCACTCTAGTGTACCATCTACACCTTCATTAATATGAACAATAATTTCGTGTGAATATGTAGAATTCTTTTTAATGCTCTCTATGCACAATTGCAAATAGGCCAAATTGTTCCAGCTAGGAATCACAATAGAGAACTTTGCATCAGATGCCGTTTTGCCCATTACTTTTTCTATATTTTCATGCATAGATGAACGACTTGAACGTTAAAAGTAAAAAGAGTTGATGAAACCGCCTATTTCAGTTCTTCTTTGTACCTATTTGTGTAAAATATATTGAACCGCCAGAAGCTACTATACCAGCTTATAGTAGGCATTTATATTACTTTGCTGTACCACTTATAGATACTATTGATTTTACTTACTTTATTTCTGTTAAATTTACAGTATGTCAAAAAGGTTAGTACCACTCATCAAAGCTTTTGGTTTAATTGATGGGATTGTTTTTTTTATTCGCCGAATTTTTAAAAAAGATGGTTTTTATAAGTCTAGCCGTTACAACACAAATATTTATATCAGAAACAAATACGCCGACAAAATAACTTTTAAACAGGTTTTTTTAGAGGGCCAATATAATTTTGATATTCCTTTTACGCCAACTACCATATTAGATGGCGGTGCAAATATTGGACTCGCATCTGTTTATTTTGCACACCGTTATCCTGCCGCAAGTATTGTAGCGGTAGAACCTAACCAAGAAAATTTTGAAGTGCTTCAAAAAAATATTGCAAGCTTCTCAAATGTAGAAGCAAAGCTTGGGGGTATTTGGAATGACAATAAAAACCTTGTTATTGTAAATGCTCAAGACTTCGATAATTCCTTTATGGTAGAGGAAGTAGAAGCAGGTACGCCAAAAAGTATTCCAGCTTTTTCTATCGCTTCAATAATGCAAGAGAAGCAGTGGTCAACAATTGATTTACTCAAACTAGATATTGAAGGATCCGAGAAAGAAGTGTTTGAAAAAAATTATGAATCTTGGCTACCTCACACAAAAATGATCATTGTTGAAGTCCACGATCATATGCGAAAAGGTGCCGCAAAGTCTGTGTTTACCGCCACAAACAAGTATAATTTTTCGTTTTCAATGAATCACGAAAACCTAATTTTTATGAATTTGGATTTCTAAACTGTTTTTCTGTTTTCCACCAGCGCCAACCAATATATCCCATAATGGCAAGTGGTGCTCCGGCTAAATACAAAATAGCGCCATTTAACGCTTTTGCAGGACCATCGCCTAATTGAGACGCGGTTTTGGTACATATAGAACACTGACTGGCCGCCTCGCCTGCAAAAAGGGTAAGTAAACAAGCGGTTACTGAAAATACAATAATGCGAAGTGTTTTTTGGTTCATAGTTCTAAATGGAGCACAAAGTTAATTGAATAATTGCGTAAGAAATTTTCTTAACTTACTTTATCAATACAATAACAGTGACAGAACGTAGAAAGTTTATCCAAAAAATAGCAGGCTTAACCGCAGCTTTTAGTGCGCCTAGCCTTATGCATCAGGCCTGGGCCGCAGATTGGGAAAAAGTACATCAAAAAGCAGAGGGCCTTACCCCTCAAGAGCTTGCCGCCGATGAAGACTACTGGTCGGTAATCCAACAGGCTTATACGGTAAACCCCAATATGGTCAACCTCAATAATGGGGGTGTAAGTCCATCACCAAGGGTAGTTCAGGAGGCTGTGGAGCGGTTTAATCAGCTCTCCAACGAGGCACCGTCTTACTATATGTGGCGTATTTTGGACCAGGGCAGGGAGCCGGTTCGTTATAAACTGGCCACATTAGCCGGCTGTTCTCCCAATGAAATTGCCATTAACCGCAATGCTACAGAAGCTTTAAATACGGTCATTTTTGGCTATCCATTTAAAGCCGGAGATGAAGTGATTGGAACCAAACAGGATTATCCCAACATGATTCAGGCCTACCGTCAGCGCGCCCTTAGAGATGGCATTTTATACACGCAACTTAGTTTTGATTTTCCGATCGAAGATGATCATTCCATTGTAGCCGCTTTTGAAAAAGCAATTACACCACGCACCAAACTTATTCATATTACCCACATCATTAATTGGGTGGGACAAATTATGCCCGTTAAAAAAATTGCAGCGATGGCGCATGCGCGCGGTATAGAAGTAATAGTGGATGGCGCACATTCTTTTGGACTACTCGATTTTAAAATTCCAGATTTAGAATGCGATTATTTTGGTACCAGTTTGCATAAGTTTTTATCGGCGCCAATTGGTAGTGGCATGCTATGGATTCATGCCAATAAAATAGAAAAAATTTGGCCACTACTTTGTAATGATAAGCCACTTAGCAATGATATAAGAAAGTTTGAAACCCTTGGTACTAGAAGCTTTCCAATAGAACAAGGAATAGGCGAAGCCGTTAATTTTCATATGGCAATTGGACCTAAGCGAAAAGAAGAAAGAGTTCGTTATTTAAAAAATTATTGGGCTACAAAAGCGGCTCAAATTCCGGGTGTAAAAATTCATACCTCTTTAAAAGATAAATATGCTTGTGGTATTTGTGGTGTTACTATTGATGGCATGACACCCGCCGCACTTGATGGAGCGCTCTACACCAATTATAAAATTCATACGGTAGGTATTGTTTGGGAAAATATCAGTTGTGTAAGAATAACGCCGCATGTATATACAAGACTCGAAGACTTAGATAAACTCGTTGCAGCTTTAAAAGAAATTGCTGCAAAACAAAAAGTATAGTTTCTTAAAATAATAAACCCCCAAATTTGGGGGTTTATTATTTTTTATGCTTTAGCAGCAGCTTTTGCAGTTTTTACAACAGCTACTTTAGCTGGACGGCTTTTTCCAAATGAACCTTTGAATCTCTTGCCTTTAGCGGTTTTTTTATCACCTCTACCCATGGTTTAAATTTTTAAATGAACAATCTTGAACTGCAAAAATAGAAAAACCCCGCGAAAGCGGGGTTCAATTCTTTTTGTAGGCAAAAATTAAACTTTGCTGCTTAATTCTTTACCAGCTTTAAAGCGAGCAACTTTTTTAGCTTTGATTTTGATTGCTTCACCAGTTTGTGGGTTACGGCCCGTACGAGCTGCACGCTTAGAAACTGAGAAAGTACCGAAACCTACTAAAGTTACTTTATCACCTTTCTTAAGTGTTTTAGTAACAGTGTCTACGAAAGAGTCTAACGCTGCGTTAGCTTGTACTTTAGTGATACCAGCATCTTCAGCAAGTTGCGCGATTAATTCTGCTTTGTTCATAAATGATTTTTTAGTTGTTTGAATAACAAAACAAATGTATCAGCTTTTTTCGTTTAGCAAAATTTTTTTATTAAAAAATAAATTACCGGGAATGCTCTAAATCCTTTAAGCAAAAGGATTACAGGCTTTTTGTATTGGAGCTTTAAAGGGATGCAGCCTACTTTAATTTGCTGAAACCCTTTACTGCAAAGGGTTTCAGAACATATGGCCTAGAATTCAATGCCAATAAGGGTTTTAGAACAATATAATGAAGATTTGTGATTACCAAAATCATTTTTAAAATCTATCCACACTCAATTCACAACTGCCATTAATGACCTAAAACCAAACATTAATTGGCCCCAAAGCTGCATGCTGTCTTGTCTTAGCGCTGATGCGTATGTTTCGATATACCTGTCATACTCCGCTCTATTTTCGATAAAATATTGAACGGCATAAGTAGGTCCGTCACTATCATCGATGTCTAAAACGCGCACAAAATGATAATGGGTAAAACACCCTGTTTGCATCACGGCGGGAATGTGTTGGTCTTTCATCCAAGCCACCCATTTTTCGTGAATAGAGGGGTCAATTTTTGTAGTGACGTTGTAAATCAACATGATAGGTAGGTATTAAGTGGGTTATTTGCCCTTTTTTAGGCTTAATTCGACAAAAATAGGACAGTGGTCGCTGTGTTTTACGTCTGGGAAAATAGAGGCGCTTTTTAAGGCATTAGATAGCGCATCTGTTACAGCGATGTAATCGATACGCCAGCCCTTGTTTTGTAAACGAACCGACGGGAAGCGTTGGCTCCACCAGGTGTAACCACCTACAACAGCTGGGTTTAGATGCCTATACGTATCTATCCACCCACTTTCCAAAAACTGACTCATCCAGCTGCGTTCTTCTGGCAAAAATCCAGAACTCTTTTTATTGCCTTTTGGGTCATGAATGTCAATGTCCTGATGTGCAATATTATAATCACCTACTACAATAAGTTGGGATCTTTTTTTACGAAGTGCAGCCAAATAGTTTTCAAATTCGGTGAGCCACTGGTATTTATAATTTTGTCTTTCATCACCACTGGTACCCGAAGGAAAATAAGCATTAACAATACTGATATCACCAAAGTCTGCACGGATTACCCTTCCTTCAAAATCGGATGGTTCGGTGTCAGTGCCATACACCACATTGTCTGGTTTAATTTTTGTAAAAATAGCAACGCCACTATATCCTTTTTTTTGTGCCGAAAACCAATAACAATTATAACCTAATTTTTCAATGTCAGTGGTATCAACGTCTTCTTTAGTGGCCTTGGTTTCTTGCAAGCAAATAATGTCGGCGGGATTTGTTTGCAGCCACTCAACGAAACCTTTTTTTATGGCAGCCCTGATACCATTTACATTGTAGGAAATAATGCGCATTTATAATAAAAATTTATTGTAAGCAATAAGTAATAATTCTTTCATGATTGATGCATTGCTTGCGTCATTAACAATGATAAAATTTTCTGGATCTGTTTTCCCTTTAACAATAGCAATGATTTTATTGTTCAGATACATTTCTTTCATTTCATGGTTCCAAAAACTTTGTATGGTAAACCGTTCTCCTCTTATTTTTCCTGTTAGTTGATAATCGTAAGTGACTTGAAATGGAAAGTCTTTTTTACTCACTTTGGCAATGGAGCTACTATCCATGCCGTTGGTTGTTTTGTCTAAATAAACTTGTTTGTTAGGGTCACCTATATTTTTATTAATGCCAAAAATGGCGGCTGTATCTTTTCCTTCTAACATTAAGTGTACTTCGCCTGATAAAAAATCAGAGAAAAGTTCTTTTTTACTGGATGCTGTGCTATATGGATCTATTTCTGTTGCAATTTTTAGGGTGTAATTTTTGTCTTGGTAAACGTCTCGGCATTCTTGTCTCAAATAAATAAAATCAGAACTTGCGGTATTACCTGTTTCTTTTATTTTTTTAAGTAGTAGTGGTGATGCAGAACTATCAACTAGCTTTCGTTTCACCCAAATTTCATCAAAGAGCTGTTCGCCCATTCTTAATACTTCTTGGTTGCCTAGTAAACTAAAATTCCAGCTGTCTTTAATGGGGTTAACAATTATTTTTGATGTGTTTTTTATGTAACCCATCATAAAATTATCGGCATAATATACTGCTGGCGCTTTGATATCTGCTACCAAGGTTTCATTGTCTGGATTGAGTGCCATTTGCAGGCCTACTTGTACGACCGACGCAAAACTTTTTTTAGTCAAAAAAATGTTTTTAGGTCGAATCCCAAATCCTGCCGTTTCGGTATTGCTTATTGCAGCAAAAACACTTTGATTGCTCACGATTTCTTGAAGCCCATTTGTGAGAATACAACTTATTTGGAATATGCTTGATGCGGCTGATATGATCGTACTATCGGGCGCTTCAAGTGCAGATCCCGTTAAAAAACTAACTGGATCATATTCATATACTTCTATAAATAAATGCCAAGTACTCGTATCAGTAGTACTAAATTTTCCAATATTATTTTTTAATGCTTCTGTACTTGTGTAATTTTCTATAGGTAGCGTTTGATTGGAAAATGATAGTTTGTAATATTTATTAAGTACTACCGAAAGTTTGTTTTTGATGCTTGATTGAACAGCAGTATCCTCTAAATAGTACATGCTAGGACCAAACATAGAAAAGCTTCTGATCGCCTCTACGACTACCTTATTTTGCGCAGGCAGCTTAAAAACGATGCATATAAAAAGAAGTAGGTAAACAAGTTTTTTCATCGTCGGCTAAATTACAACCTGTCCTTTATTATTAACAATTTTATTACAAGCCATTCGTTATCATTGTAAGATCATTATGGAAAATACAGAAAGAATCATACCCGCAAAAGAGTTTGTATATCTAGATGGCCCTAAGCCACGTATCAATGAACTTTGGTTTGCTTGGGACATTTTAACGCAGTTTATTAAAGGGTTTAGAGCGCTTCATTTTTTGGACCCTTGTATTACTGTTTTTGGATCTGCGCGTTATCAGCCTGATCATCCTTACTATAAAGCGGCTACCGAGTTTGGCAAGCGCATTGCAGCACTGGGTTTTACCACCATGACGGGTGGCGGTCCGGGTATTATGGAAGCAGCTAACAAGGGTGCTATGGAGGCGGGCGGAAAATCGGTGGGTTGTAATATTAAGCTTCCTTTTGAGCAACAGCCTAACCCGTACATGCACAAATGGATCACTTTCGATTACTTTTTTATTCGAAAAGTATTGATGGTCAAATATTCTTATGCGTTTGTGATCATGCCAGGTGGTTTTGGTACCATGGACGAATTTTTTGAAACATTAACCCTTGCTCAAACAGGCGTGATCAACGATTTCCCCATTGTAATTTATGGCAAAGAATATTTTGAGCCGGTGATGGATATGGTGGATGCTATGATTGTAAAAGGCACGATATCTCCAGAAGATAAAAAATTAATGCTTTTTACAGATGATATTGATGAAGCGATGCAGTATATACAAGCTTATGTCAAAAAAAATTATACCGTTAAGCCACGCAAAAGATTATGGTGGCTTTTCGAAAAAGTATAATGGATGACAACATTATTCAAGTACCGGTCTAAGCCAGCGTTCTGCTTCTTCTAGTGGCATATTTTTTCTGGTTGCATAATCCTTTAATTGATCTTGCATAATTTTTCCAAGCCCATAATACGTGCTTTGTGGATTAGCAAAATACCATCCACATACCGATGATGCAGGATACATGGCCAGATTTTCGGTTAGCTCAATACCAATTGCATCCTTCACATTTAAAAGTTCAAACAACTTATATTTTTCGGTATGATCGGGACATGCAGGATAACCAGGTGCGGGTCTAATGCCCACATATTTTTCGCCAATGAGTGCTGCGTTATCTAATTGTTCTGATGGCGCATAACCCCAATCTGTTTTTCTAGTTTGAAGGTGTAGGTATTCGGCAAAAGCCTCTGCTAGCCTGTCTGCTAGCGCTTGTAACATAATTTTATTGTAATCGTCATGCTGCGCTTCAAAGGACTGAATATGTTTTTCAATTCCTTTTATCGTCACTGCAAAGGCACCCATAAAATCTTTTTTATTGCTTGAAGCTGGTGCTATAAAGTCTGCTAAAGAAAAATTAGGTTGACCTGGCGCTTTTTTAATTTGTTGTCTTAAAAAAGAAAGCTTTACAGGTTTATCTGCTACAACAGTTACATCGTCCTCATCACTGCTAGCTGGCCAAAATCCAATGGTACCATCTGCAGTTAACCATTTTTCTTTAATGATGATATCTAATAATGCATTGGCGTCTGCGTATAATTTACTGGCTTCTTTTCCAACAACTTCATCGGTTAAAATCGCAGGAAAATTTCCGTGCATTTCCCAGGTAATAAAAAATGGTTTCCAATCTATAAAGTCTCTTAATATTGAAAGGTCAACATTTTTATACAGCTTAGTGCCTGTATAGGTTGGTGTAACGGGTTGATAGGTATCCCAGTCGATAGCCATTTTATTATTACGTGCGTCTTGATAGGCCAGGTATTCTTTGGTTGGCTTTTTATTGTCAAATTGATCTTTGAGTTTGGCGTAATCATTTTGCGTATCACTCAAAAATGCAGCTTGCTGATCTTTACTTAATAAAGAACCTGCAACGGTTACACTTCTAGAAGCGTCAAGCACGTGTATCACATCTTGGTACTCAGGTGCAATTTTTACAGCCGTATGTATTTTAGATGTGGTTGCACCACCAATGAGTAGTGGTTGTTTCATGCCCCTACGTTTCATTTCTTTTGCGATATGCACCATTTCATCGAGTGATGGTGTAATAAGCCCGCTAAGTCCAATGATGTCTACGTTTTCTTTTTGTGCCGCTTCTAAAATTTTATCGGTAGGTACCATTACCCCAAGGTCAATGATATCATATCCATTACAACCAAGCACAACACCTACAATGTTTTTACCAATATCATGAACATCGCCTTTTACGGTAGCGAGTAATATTTTAGCAGCACCTGCGGCTTCTGTATTGGTTGTACCTGCTGCCAAATGCGCTTGTTTGCGCTCTTCCTTTTCCGCTTCAATAAATGGTGTTAAAACCGCCACCGATTTTTTCATAACGCGCGCACTTTTTACTACCTGCGGTAAAAACATTTTACCTTCCCCAAATAAATCTCCTACAATATTCATTCCATCCATGAGGGGCCCTTCAATAACATCAAGTGGCTGCGGATATTTTTGTCTTGCTTCTTCGGTGTCAGCGTCTATGTATTCTGTGATACCATTAATAAGTGCGTGTGCGAGTCTTTTTTCTACTGGTTCATTTCTCCAAGCCTCATCTTTTATTTCAACCTTACCTTTTGCTTTAACGGTTTCGGCGTGTATAATTAGTTTTTCGGTGGCCTCGTTGTTATCGTTGTTTTTATTGAGCAGTACGTCTTCACAGAGTTGACGTAATGTTGGTTCAATTTCATCATAGACCACAAGCTGCCCAGCGTTTACAATACCCATGCCCATACCCGCTTTAATGGCATGGAATAAAAACACCGAATGTATCGCTTCTCTTACGTGATCATTACCTCTAAATGAAAAAGAAACGTTGGATACCCCACCACTTACTTTTGTGAGCGGCATTCTTTTTTTAATTTCTCTGGTCGCTTCAATAAAATCGACGGCGTAATTATTATGTTCTTCGATACCGGTTGCTACTGCAAAAATATTGGGATCAAAAATGATGTCTTCAGGTGGGAAGCCAACTTTTGTTGTTAAAATGTTGTAGGCTCTTTGGCAAATTTCAATTTTACGGTCCTTGGTATCAGCCTGTCCTATTTCATCAAATGCCATCACAATAACAGCGGCACCATAGGCTTTGCACTTAAATGCTTGTTCAATAAATTTCTCTTCCCCCTCTTTCATGGAGATAGAGTTCACAATACATTTTCCTTGCACACATTTTAAACCGGCTTCTATAATTTCAAATTTAGAGCTATCAATCATAACCGGAATTCTAGCAATGTCCGGTTCACTTTGTAGTAAATTCAAAAACGTTGTCATGGCTTCAACACCATCTAGTAGTGCGTCATCCATATTTACGTCGAGCACCTGCGCACCACTTTCTACCTGTTGTCTAGCAACAGATAAAGCTTCTTCATATTTATTTTCTCTAATGAGACGTGCAAATTTTTTAGACCCAGTTACATTGGTTCTTTCTCCAACGTTTACAAAATTGGTTTCGGGTCTAATTACGAGTGGCTCAAGTCCAGCTAGTCTTAAATAGGGTTGTATCGTTATCGTTGAACTCATAAAAATCTTGTTGTGCTTAAGCAATTGAAGTAGCTAACGTAGGTTTTTTTCGGGGTGCCATTTTTTTAACATGGTCTGCGATATGTTTGATATGATCTGGTGTGGTACCGCAGCAACCACCCACAATATTTACAAATCCTTGTCGCGCCCACTCTTCAATAAAGTGTGCTGTTTGATGTGGTGCTTCGTCATATTCGCCCATCGCATTGGGAAGTCCTGCATTGGGGTATGCCGATGTGTAACAAGAAGCAATTTGGCTTAATTCTTCTATGTGGCTGCGCATTTCAGCGGCACCTAATGCACAGTTTAAACCAACACTTAATGGCTCTGCGTGTTTGATAGAAGTATAAAATGCTTCTAGTGTTTGACCACTTAAGGTTCTACCAGATGCATCTGTAATGGTACCGCTAATCATGATAGGCAGTTCCGGAATATTATTTTCTCTAAAAAATTCTTTGGCAGCAAATATGGCTGCTTTTGCATTGAGGGTATCAAAAATAGTTTCGATAAGTAAAACGTCTACACCACCATCAACCAGTCCTTTAATTTGTTCTTTGTAAGCCACTACTACTTCATCAAAAGTTACGGCTCTAAATCCAGGATTGTTTACATCGGGAGAAAGGCTGAGTGTTTTATTTAAAGGGCCTATCGCACCTGCTACAAATTTTGCGCCGGCATCTTTATTTTCTTTACTATACTCTTCTACTGCACGTCTAGCACATTTTGCAGCAGCTACGTTTAATTCATAAGCGTAGGCCTGCATATCATAATCGGCCATTGCAATAGTGGTACTACTAAATGTATTGGTTTCAATAATATCGGCACCCGCTGCTAAATATTGTTTGTGAATACCTACAATGATATCTGGTTGCGTGATGCAGAGCATATCATTGTTGCCTTTAACATCGGTATGCCAATTTTTAAATTGTTCACCACGGTAATCGGCTTCTTCTAATTTGTGCCGCTGAATCATGGTACCCATGGCACCATCGATTACTAAAATTCTGTGTTCTAATTCGTTTTTAATACGCATCTCCTGGATAGTTTACAAATGGTTGATCCACTTATTACATGATCTTGCTAAAAACGTAGGGAGCGTTAAGGGGGGCGATGCTATCATACGTTTATTAGTTCGATTTTGTTCGAAAGTAGGATTCTACTCGAATGTACAGGCTGAACAATAAACAAATCCGCCTGTGCAGGACGCAAAGATAGGTAAAACCCTATAATTGTGTGTAATTACAATTAATTTCTAGGTCTACTTTTTCGGTAACGGCGCTTGCGTCAATCTTAAAATCTGACATAGTGATGCTCATGGTGGCAGCAGCGGCAATTGTGCCTTTTCGAATGTTTAAGGTTGCGGTGGTTTGAACGGGTTTTGTTACACCATGCATGGTTAAATTTCCAACAATTTTGGCAGTATACTTGCCCTCTTTGGTGAGGTCAATGCTTTTTATATTTTGAATGGTACCCGTAAAACTTGCTCTTGGATATTTTTCACTCTCTACATATTCCTCATTAAAATGCGTTTGCATTTCGGCGTACTTAAATTGAAATCCTTTAAATAGTAAACTAAAACGAATCTCGCCTGTCGCGCTTATTTTACTAGACACTTCGTTGTTAATGGCACTTACATCCGCGTCGGTGGGCGATACAAATTTGATACTCCCTTTTTTTGTGCTAAAACTTACAATGGTATCTTTTTGAACTGGCTCAACATTTGCTGTAACTCTTTTTGTGGTATCTGTTTTACCTTTAAATAGTAGCACCGCTTCATTGATTACAACATTATTATCTTCTGGAAAATAGCCTGCGCAAATTCCTTTGTAAACTATGCTATCAAAGGGTTGTACTGCATCTTGTAAAGCGCTAAATGCAACGGTAATGCTGCCTGTATGTAGGTCATTTTCAATATTTATTACCCAGTTACCCGCTTCATTTTTTGAGGCTTCTTTTACAATGCCGGAAAGTTCTAATACTTTATCATTGTATTGACTACTTGCCGTTTTTTCATTTTGTTTGAAAGCGTCAAGTAATGCATTGATTTCTGTTTTAACGGCTATTTCATTGTTAATGTTACGCTGTGGTTTATGGTATATCCACCATGCAAATCCTGCACCAGCAATCACCACAATTACAATGAACCCGATGGTATATTTTATCCAAGCTTTCATACTGTACAATTTATTTTACGTATTGACCTACCGGTAATCTGTTGGTTATACTTCTAGCAAGCGTCATTTCATCTGCGTATTCTAGTTCGCCACCAAAAGCAATGCCTCTAGCAATGGTGGTTACCTTACAGCCAAGTGGTGCTATCTTTTTTTGTATGTAATAGATGGTGGTATCCCCCTGAATGGTGGGATTAAGGGCAAATAATATTTCTTCGGTGCTTTCTTTTTCTATTCTAGTAATTAGGCCCTCAATATTTAGTTGCTCTGGCCCAACACCATCTAAAGGTGAAATAATACCGCCAAGTACATGGTAAGTACCATTAAACTGACCGGTGCTTTCTATGGCAATCACATCTCTAATATTTTCAACCACACAAATGATTTGCTGGTTGCGCGCACTATTAGCGCATATCGAGCAAATATTGCCATCACTAATATTATAACAGCGCTGACAAAACTTAATTTCGTTGCGCATTTTTTTGATGGTATCACCAAACATGGTAACATCTTCGGTGTCCTGCTTAAGTAAATGCAAAACGAGGCGTAAGGCTGTTTTTTTTCCAATACCAGGCAGCTTGGCAAATTGGGCCACTGCATTTTCAAGTAAGGAAGAAGGTAGTTGCATACGTTTTTAATTTACCAAGTAACCGTTATTTCATTGTCCCAATTATTGCGTACAGAAATAGGCTTTGGAATTTCTATAACAATTTCTGGCTGCCTTTTGTTGAGCTTAAAAGAACCCGTGTCCCAAATACCATTTTTATTGGCATCAAAAAGTATCCTGAGTTCGTAACTACCCGGCTTGTACCGTTTAACAATTAACTGGTTACTTGATAGTGGATAGCTATTGATGACTTGGTCCCTTTCAATAATTTGCAAAACGGGGTGGCGTGTTGTATCAATGTTAGGGAACTTAAATTTAAGTAGTCCGTAGTCGTTTTCTTTTTTTGTGTAAAAAGATAAGGTATCCGATTTAGCAGTGGTATTGCCAAGACTATCTGCAACAAAACCCTTTGTTAGTATGAGTTTGAAGGGTTCTCCAGCTGGCCAGTTGTTGCCAATACTTAATTTTGTAGCGGCGCTATCTAGTGAAAGACTATAGCCTTCTTTGCGTACGAAATTGGTGTCAACTAGTTGTATCGCTGCCGAATCTTTAATACTTACTATTTTTGCAAAAGTTATTTCTAGTGGTGTTAATAAATCTTGCTCGCCATTGTTAAAGGCTACATTATATTTTAAACGCTTGTCTTCTTTTGGGTCTTTTGTATTGGCAGCTGCGTAAATCTTTTTTTCTATTTTTTTAAATTCTTCAAAAGCGTATATAGTATCTGACTTTGTTTTTTCAGATACCGTTACGGGCGCGTTTAAAAAACCAAAATAGTTAGTGCTATCATCGTATTTTCTAGAAAAATTAGTAGGGATTACATACGCTGCATATTTACCTGGTGCTAAATTTTTAAAACTAAAATTTCCTTTACCATCAACGCGGGTATAATACCTAGGTGTGTTTTTGTAGATAGAAGTATCGTTTACATTGTTGTGCAGTACTACAATGAGTGTGCTATCTATTTTTCCAGTAGCTGCTATAACCACATGTCCATTATATGTGCCATTATCAATGATGTTGCCGGTAGAAAAAATAAACCTAAAATTCTTCGCCATATTTGACTCATTCACATCTACTAATGCTTTTCCAAAATCCAGGGTGTACGTCGTGTTTTCTTCTAGTGAGTCTTTAAACTTAATAGTAACATTTTTAAGTTTATAGTCGATGATAGGCGTGTTTTTGACGGTAGGCGAAACAATCAAATTTTCTTGTAAGCCCTGAAGGGTAACATATTCATCAAAACTGAGTAGAAAGTTTTTGGTGTGTACATTGGTGGCTGAGTCTTTGGGTAATGCAACCACTAATTTTGGAGGCAAGCTATCCCTAGGGCCTCCACCTGGTGGAATAATATTGGCACATCCTGTTATGTACAAACTTATAAGTACAAAAAAAACAGCCGCACCAATTGATTTAAACATCTTATGAATTGAAAGCGCAAACATAGGCTAATCTCCAGATTCGTCCTGCTCTTCATTTAATTCATGAAGCGCGATGGATATCTTATTTGTTTTGACAAAATTACACCAATGACATTCGTTTTTGCCACAACCCGTGTAAAATTCCTTGTTTTTAATTTTTTGCCATACCGTTTCTACCTGGTTTGTTACAGTTGCAATGTCCTGTGGCGTTACTACTACTTTTTCTTGCTTGTAGGCGCCTTGTTTATCGGGCTCAATAAAGTCAAATGTGGCGCTAATGGCCTCCCAGTCTTTGGATGGGTAGTTGTCTATCAAAATTTTGTAGAAAACGGCCTGTCTCCAATAGTCACCTCCGTTAGGATCTTTGTCGTGCGGTGGTTTTAGTTTGGGTCTGGCTTTGTCAATGTCTCCCGTTTTATAGTCCACTACATTTACACTTTTGCCATCAAATTCTATTTTATCTAGTTTGCCTTTTAAAGGAACGCCCTTGATAACAACATTTCTAATATTGGTTTCGGCAAGCATCACTTTATTCCAACTATTAATATTGGCGTCGTAGTAACTCGTTAATACGATTTCACCGTACTCTATTTTTCTATCAAATTGTTCTTTGGTAAAATTTTCTCTGTGGCGGTGCATGTACCAATTAAAATCGGCAATAAATAATTCTTTGGACTGAAAAATGTTGTTGTTTTTTTGCATTTTTTGAAAAAGCATTTCAAGTGCAAAGTGAACCGCCGAACCAAATTCGGTGGCTTCCGATTTTCCAGAAGGAACCCGAACTAAATTGTTATAGTAAAATTGTAAAGGACATTTTAAATAGTTGTTGAGTGCCGTTACGTTCATCACAAACTTGTCAAGTAGTGTGTTTACAAAATCAGCCTCTTCTTTTTCAATTTCTGGGGCCTGTTCTTTACTAAAACCAATCAGTGCAAATGCACTTAATTCCTCTTCTGTAATATTAATTTTTGAAGGTACGAGCCCATAGCCGTCGATAATTTCAGCTACAAATAGTGATGGTTCAATTTCTTTTCCATCATTTTTATATTGGGTATAGCTAATGGTCAAATGCTGTGCAGCCCTTGTTAATGCTACATAAAACAGGCGTCTTAGCTCTTCTTCTTCCTTGTGTGCAGGGCTAGATACAAAAATGGTATCAGGTAAATGATACCCTCCACCAGGCTTCTTTTTCTTTTCCCAATTGCTGGCGTTACAGCCCACAAAAAATACCTGCTCAAACTCAAGTCCTTTGGAACCGTGTGCAGTTAATAAATTTACGGCCGCGTTACTTCCGCTTATTTTTGCTAAAGGAAGCACAAGTCCTTCTTTGTTCATGAGTGAAAAAATAGTAACGAGTGCATCAAGTGTAAGTCGAGGATTTCTGCGGGTTTCTTCTTTAATAAAATCAAAGAGTCCGGTTAGTAATTTTAATTCCCAATGTTTATCGGGACTTTCCATGATGCAGCGTAATAATCCCGATTCTTTGATACAGTTTTCAAATACTGTTTGCAAAGTTGCGTTGGGCACATCGCCAATTATTTTTTCTATAAAAGTAGCAGCAGCTTGTAAGCCTGGAATTTCTTTTGAAAACAAATCTTCACCTTGGCCACTTAGTTTTTCGGATATGAGCCTGCGTAACGATGTTTTATGATCTCCAAATCTTCGATCTGCAACGGCTGCGCTCAATTTTGCAATTTCGATAGGAGGGATTTGAAACCAGTCAAAATGTAAAATTTCAAATAGCAGCGCGTCACCACCATATGGTATATCATGCTCGGCAGCTAAATATGTAAGTAGCTTGATTAATTTTTGTGGCGTAGGTTGGTGTAAAATATTAACGCTTCGTTTGCTGTAATAAGGAATGTTTTTTTCCTTAAAATAAGTGGCCAGTTCCTCTCCGTACTTGTTTTCTTTATAAATCACAGCAATTTGCCCAGGGGCTGTACCACTGCTTATAAGAGCTTCTACGGCATTTGAAATACCAATCATTTCGGCCCTTGGCGATTCGTAAACCTGAATAAAGGGTTTGTGCGTAAGGGCCGCTAAATTTGTGTTGGATGCTACTAAATCCTTACTGAGGCCTTCAATTTTTTTGACAAGCCTTTCTTCGTTTTTATCGATAAGGGTCTTTGACACGTCTAATATGGACTG
>CAMAQW010000017.1 GCA_945860335.1 Sediminibacterium ginsengisoli
CCAAAAGAATAGATATCTAAAATACCGCCTCTAATGGCAAATTGTCCAGGCTCATACACAAAATCGGAACGCTTGAAACCATACATCACAAAGAGTTCTAGCAAACTCTCTACATTAATGGTATCATTGGTTTTGATAGAAATAATATTGGACTTGAGGGTTTCTGAGAGCACCACTTTTTCAAAAATTGCTTCGGGATACGTGACCAACATTTTTTTATTACCCCCCGCCGCTAACTTCGTTAGCGCCTCGGTCCGGAGCATCACATGAGAACTGTTTAAGAGTTTAAAGTTCTTCCTGTTTTTGAATGACGAAGGAAAATAAAACACATCGAGTGCCTTGGAAATATTTTCCAGTGTATTATGGAAATAAGCCGCTTCTTCGGCGTCTTGAAGTATTACTATATGATTGAGCGTATCTGTTTGTGCGTGCGCAAAAACACTGGCCACAAAAAATTCGGCGCTGCTGCCTTGTACATTTTTTAGAAAGATTTTTTGGGGTTGGGGCAATAGAAGGCTGCTCACCAATTGATTGAGGTGGGGGGCACTATTAAACTGCGCTAGCAACACATCCAAATTCATAAGGTCTTCTCCGGCGCAAAGATAACGAAACGGTACCCAAATAAATCTCCAAACAAACCCCCAAAAAGGAGCTGATTGCTCCCAAAAAGGAGCCGATTAGTAGCTCGCATCCACATTTACAGTTATTTGAACCCGCGTTTGCTTGCCAACCTCCACTCTGCACAACCCAATATTGTTTTTCTCATCAAATTGGTTGGCAAAAAAGGCGCCGCCTTTTAGTACAAAAACTGAGTAAGTGCCCGCCGGAAGTGCAGCGCTAAAACGGCCGGCCTCGTTGGTGTCCAGTTTTTGTACTAAACGCGTGTTTACCATAGAAAAAAGCGGACTTGTCCCAATTTGTTGAGCCTTACTGATATGCGTAGAGTCGTATATATAAACAGTAGCCTTTATTGGCCTTGGCGTAGGTGCAGGCGCCCCTACCATGGGCATTTGATTGCCTATCAATTCTGACACTTCTCCAACAATTCCTTGGACCTCAGAAGCACTATTAATCGTATTTTTTGAGCCCTCAGCCGATGTTTTTGGTGTCTTGCAAGCAATACCCAAAAAAATAGGGATAAATACATAAAAAAGAACCGGTCTCATTATACAAATTTAAAAGGTAATTGAGTATTTTTATTTCATCAGAAAAGCCAGCTGGGCATTAATGTGAAGATATATGAAAACAACCAAGATCAAAAGAACCGCTCATTTTTTTGCAACAATCCTTACTTGTAGTTTTTTAGTTACAAATAGTATTGCACAAACAACAACTGAGCCCGCCATTTTAGAGCGTACTGCAAAAGCATTAAAAATTGCAGACAACGAAAATTATATCAAAGCATTATCGCTTGCCAAACAAAAAGGTTGGGCATTAACCATTACCGACAAAGAAGGTAATGTTGGTAAACTTGTTGGCGTAGATGCATTTAATTTACCTAAGTATTATATTCAGCACAACAATGCCATTGCAGCCAATACAACAAGGGCCAATCAGTTATGGCCAGGTGGATCATCAGGACTTAATTTATCTGGATCTTCCAATGCCTTAAAAAATAAATTAGGCGTTTGGGATGGTGGAAAAATTTTAAATACACACGTAGAACTTGTCAACAGAGTAACACAAAAAGACAATGCCGCAACTCTATCTGATCACGCTACACACGTAACGGGCACCATGATTGCTTCTGGTGTAAACCCAAGTGCAAAGGGCATGGCGTATGGTATACAAGGTATTATTGCTTATGACTTTAATGGTGATAAAGCGGAAGTAGCATCTGAGGCCTCAAATCTTTTAATTTCCAATCACTCTTATGGCACTATTACAGGATGGAATTACAACTCATCACAAAGTAGATGGGAGTTTTATGGCCGTTCTACCGATAACGAAGATTATAAATTCGGATACTATAGCACCGAAGCACAGTTATTAGATTCCATTGCTTACAATGCACCTTATTATTTGTATGTAAAATCGGCGGGTAATAGTAGAAACCAAAATGGACCAGCGGTAGGTCAACCCTATTTCAGATACAATGCAAGTAACTCTATGGCAGCTGCTGGTAATAGACCAGATGGCATTAGCAGTAATGATGGTTATGGCATTGTCTCTTGGGATGGTAATGCTAAAAATATTTTAACCGTAGGTGCGGTTAATGGAATCTCTTCGATATATAGCAGACCCGAAGATGTAATAATGAGTAGTTTTAGTTGTTGGGGTCCCACAGATGATGGTCGTATCAAACCAGATGTTGTAGCCAATGGTGTTGCCGTTTTATCAAGCACTTCAGGATCTAATACCAACTATGGGAGCTTAAGTGGCACATCCATGTCGTCACCTAATGCATCAGGATCACTTCTATTATTACAGGAATTATATGCACGTTTAAAAAATGGCGAATTTTTAAGAGCAGCTACTATTAAAGGACTTGCGATACACACAGCTAGCGAAGCAGGTGGTGCTCCAGGTCCCGATTATAAATTTGGTTTTGGACTTTTAAACGTAGAAAAAGCGGCTGCCGTTATCTCTACAGCTGTTGCCAATAACAATAGTGCAAGTAGTGAGCATTTGATGTATGAAAATGTTTTTAATGCAACAACTACTAGTTTTTCTACGAATGTCATTGCTTCAGGTAAAGGACAATTAAAAGCAACTATTTCTTGGACCGATCCAAAAGGAAATGTCGAAACCGTAAACGTGTTAAATGATCCAACACCAAAACTTGTAAACGACTTAGACGTTCGTATCACAACAAATGGTGGTGCAAAAGTATACAAGCCTTGGGTAATGATTCCTGCAAGCCCAAGTAGCGATCCTTCTCCTGGCGATAACGTCATTGACAACGTAGAAGTTATTGATGTAGACAGTACCATACCTGGACAGTCTTATACCGTAACTGTAACTTATAAAAACACCTTACAAAGAGGCACACAAGCCTACTCACTACTTGTTAGTGGTGTTGGCGGAACAGCCTATTGCGCATCTGCACCTTCATCAAATGCAGGTAGTAAAATTGATAGTGTAAGTTTTAAAACCATTCGTTATTCAAATCCTACTGGCGGAACTACCTACACAGACAATACAAAAATGGTGGCACAAATTGAGCCATTACAATCGGTTCCATTCTATGTTCGTGCAGCTAGTTCTGACGCAACCAACGCAAATAAAATTGTAAAAATATATATCGATTATAACAACAATGGATCCTTTACCGACGACAATGAACTTGTTGCAACAAGTGGTAACTTATCTAACGCGGGTACATTTACTGGTAGTATTGCTATTCCTAATACGGTAACTATTGGTAACTTTTTAAGAATGCGTATTGTGTTACAAGAAACCTCTAATGCAGCAGATGTAAATGCTTGTGGCACTTATGGCAAGGGCGAAACCCAAGACTACCGTTTATTAGTTGTGAATCCATCCAACGACGTGTCTGTTACAAATATTTCAAGTCCAAGTTCATTAGAGTGTGAAGACAGTACCCAATATTTAACCGTACAACTTCGCAACAATGGTTCATCACCTGCCGATAATGTAAGCCTTACTGCTACCATTAGAGAAGGTAGTACTGTTATTAGCACCATCAACGCACCCTATCCTGGAACCATTCCTGGTCAAACAAACGCAAGCTTAACCTTACAAAAACCATTTTTAACCAAAGCAAACACATCGTATAAAGTAGCGGTTACTGTTAATTTTACAGGTGATCAAAACCCTAGTAATAATACACTAAGTAATGATATTTCAATTGGCAGCAAATCAGGAACACCAGATGCAGTTGCTAGTATTTGCGGCACCAATGCTATTTTAAAAGTAAACAACCCAGAAGCCGGTGCAAATTATTTCTGGTACAGTAGTGCTACCAGCAACACACCTATTGCAGCTGGTCCAACATTTAATACCAACACCATTCCTGCAAATAAAACCTATTACGTAGGAAGAGAAATGAAAACAACGGTGGGCCTTCCTAACAAAATGGTACACCCTGATGGTGGTTACAATAGTTTTAGCGGAAACTTTGTACGTATCAACAACTCAGTTCCAGTAATCATTGAAACCGTAAGATTATATATTGGAAATCCTGGAACCGTACAAGTAATGCTTGCCGATTTAGGAACCTTAAATGCAAACGGTAGTTATACCTACTTCCCATTAGCGAGCGTTACATTTAATGTAACGGCTACAAATCCTAACCCTGTAGGAGGCGCTGTAACAGGAAACCCAGCAGGTGATACTGGCGCCATTTACCAATTAAACCTTCCAGTAAACACACCTGGCGATCACGTATTAATGGTAACCTGTTCTAATGGTGCTACCATTTTTAGAAATAACAACATCATTGGTGCTACTTATCCAATGGCTGTTCCTGGCGTATTTAGTATTACAGGAAACAGCGTTAACTGGGGTTCTACCAACGATCCTAATCCGTTCTACTATTTCTTTTATAACATGAAAATTAGAACGCAGGCTGGCTGCGTAAGTGATAAGGCAACCATTGTAGCTACAAACGTTGCAGCGCCAACCATTACAAAAGTAGCAGATTCACTTGCTAGTAGTGCATTGTCTGGTAACCAGTGGTTTTTTAACGACGCCTCTATACCAGGTGAAACAGGACAAAAAACCAAGTTAAGACAATCGGGTGCTTATAAGGTTGTGGTTACAGATGCAACTGGATGTTCTCAAACATCTAATATTATCAACCACGTTGTAACTGCATTGCCTCCAGAAGTAGTAGCCAAAGAAATTAATTTATCCGTATCACCAAACCCTAACAATGGTAAATTCCAACTTCGTTTTGAAGTTAAAAATAGGGCGCCGTTAAATATTGATATTTTAACAGCCAGTGGCCAAAAAGTATTTACCGAATCGACCCCTAATTTTAATGGCACGTACAATAAAGAAATCAATATTGGAAAACCTAGCTCGGCATATTACCTATTAAAAGTTGAGCACAATAAAAAAACATACACCCAAAAAATAATTATCCTAGACTAGTTGATGCGTGTTGTACCTTTAAGGTATGAAAAAGTTTTACCTAGTTATATTTGTAATAGCTGCTTGCTTAACAACAAGCAGCTATTCTTTTGCACAAAAGAGCGATAAAAAAATTGGGTTTTTAAAAGATAGTACTACGCAAATGCCCATTGTGCTTGCGAGTGTTACCAATTTAACTACCCGCGAAACAGTAATGACAAGTAGTGCTGGTAAATTTTTTATTGCTGTAAAACCAAAAGACATTTTATCCTTTGCTGCCGTTGGTTATTATTTTGATACCCTTACGGTTACGCAAGAAAATAGTTTGGGTGCCATTGATGCCTATTTAAAACCACTCGGCGCTTATTTAGGGAATGTAACGGTTAGTAGTAGAGGGCTTAATAGATATCAACTAGATAGTATGGAAAGGCGCAAAGAGTTTTTACAGGGCATTGCGGGCTATATGATACCAGCCGTTGCTAAAGCAAATTCGGGTGCAGGTATTGCGCTTAACATTGACCGTTTTTCTAAAAATGAAAAAAAGAAAAGAAGGGCTTACGCATTTTATGAAGACAACGAAAATGAAGCTTATATCAATTACCGCTTTACACCAGAACTAGTAGCTTCTCTTACCGGATTTAAAGATGATGCACTACAAGCTTTCATGCAAACGTATAGACCTTCTGCGGCTTGGTTACGATCCAATCTTACCAAAGAAGATTTAGTGTACTATATCAATGCGCAGTTAAAAAATTACAAGCCTACTCGTAACGAAGTGCGTTAATTGGATTGAGTTTAGCAGCTTTCATGGCAGGATAAATTCCGGCACCAAGGCCCACTGCGGTACATATAACAATACCTGTAATAACCCATCCCCATGGAATAATAAATCCAGTATTTAAGTAAATAGCAAAAATATTTCCTACGCCAACGCCTAATAAAATTCCAAAAAAGGCGCCTAGTAAACTAATAATAACACTCTCAAATAAAAACTGCTGACGTACATTTTTACTTTTACCCCCAATAGCTTTAATAAGCCCCACTTCTTTGGTTCTTTCATTAACGGCAACAAGCATAATATTCATAAGTCCTATGGCTGCACCTATCAGTGTAATTAGCCCAATAGCACCCGCAGAGCCCGTAATACTTCCTAAAAAGCCAATAAACAGTTCGGCAAACTTGTCACTTTTTTCAATCACAAAATTATCTGTTTCGGTAGGCATTAATTTTCTGATAGATCTAAAATAAGCCGTAGCCTGACCCGCCGCTGGATCAATTTCTTTTACATTGGCCACCATAACACCCATCAAATAAGAGTTACTGGCATTCCCGTACTTTCTAATATTATTATAGGTTGTAACAATCACATCATCTTGACGCATCATGGCACTAGAGCCCTTTGCTTTTAAAAGTCCAACCACACGGTAAGGCGCACCACTCACCCGCACAACTTTATCGATACATTTTTCGGGCTTATCACCAAATAAAGTAACAGCCACCGCATTTCCTAAAATACAAACGTTACGTCCACTTTGTAAATCCTGCTCATTTAAATTTCGGCCCTGAATTAATGTGTATCCACTCACCGCTAAATAATTTTCATCACCACCCATTAACACAATTTGCGGATTGGTTTTTTTATCTTGGTAATGAATTTCTTGACCACCCGGACCCCTTCTATAAATACTTACAAATGCATTTGGGAAGCTGTAGGTTTTTTTAAAAAACTCGGCGTCCTCTTTACGAATGGGCTTATCTAAATTTGATTTCTTTTCTTTTTGTCCCCTTACCGATTTTGCAACATCGGAATTATTTCCGCCCATTCTTACCCGCGAATTTTTGTACCTAATATTAAAGGCATTGGTACCCATCGAAGAAAAGCTTTCTTTTAAACTCTGGTTCATGGCCTCAATTGCTGTAATAATTCCTATAAGTGCCATGATACCAAATGCTATAATGGCTACGGTAATACTTGTACGCAATTTATTGGCGCGAACCGTACGCCAAGCAAGTGATAAAGAATCTAAAGAAGTCATTCCTGCCATAATAGTAGCATTATAGCTGTAAAGATAGCACAGATTGGGCAGCCCCTAAACAGAGGGCCTCAAAAAAATGAGGAGCGGTAACCTATCAATAAGTATGGTAAAATACTAAAAGTAAAGCCAGCTTAAGAGCGCAGAAGGCCAAACGCCTAGTATAACAATGAAAGCAGCCACAACAATCAATGCCGCCTTAAAGCCACCTGAAATTGGAAGTGTTTGGGGATCTCCCTCTTTAAAATACATGGCCTGAATCACTCTAAAGTAATAGTATACGCTTACCGCAGCTAAAAGCACGGCCACAATAATAAGCCAAAGTGCTCCTCCCGCTTGTAAAGCACCCGCTAATACATAGTACTTCGCAAAAAAACCAGCCGTTAACGGAATACCAGATAATGATAATAATGAAACAGTTGCTGCAAAAGCAAGTACAGGTTCTTTTTTAGCAAGACCGTTAAAGCCATCTAAAGTATAATCCTGTAATTTAATAAGCACCGCAAAAATGCTAATGGTAGCTGAACTGTATGCAGCTGCATACAATAAGATACCTTCTTTTGCAATTTCTGTATTATTCGCATAAAGTGCAAAAAGCATAAAGCCAGCTTGAGCAATACTTGAATAAGCGAGCATACGTTTTACGCTCTGCTGAAATACAGCGGTAATATTTCCAACTAGTAAAGTTGTTACAATTGCAAAATCAACAATAATATGCCATGTAGGGCCAAGTATCGTATACTGATTTTCAAATACGCGAATAAATGCAAGCATACCTGCAGCCTTTACAATGGTAGACATAAATGAGGTAAACACACTTGGTGCCCCATCATATACGTCGGGTGTCCAAAAATGAAAAGGAGCAGCTGATACTTTAAAAGACATAGAAGCAAATAATAACACAATACCTGCTACAAGTAGGAACGGTGGTTGCTGTGTTGCACTCACCACACCCCTTAAGCCATTGCTATGCACCATACCAAAATTACCGGTGGCACCATACATGAGTGCAATACCCATGAGCATAACACCCGTAGAAAAAGAACCCATTAAAAAATATTTGAGCGACGCTTCGTTACTTTTTAAATTTCTTTTATCGGAACCGGTTAAAATATAAAGTGGAATTGATAAAATTTCTACCCCAATAAATAACATGAGTAGTCCATTAAATGAACTTAAAATAGCTACGCCACATAGGACAAAAAAGATAAGTGCAAAATACTCTGCCACATTAACGCCTACTTCTGTAATATCAGTTCCGCTTAATACTAAATAAATAAAGGTGGCACCGTAAGCAATACAGTTAAAAAACAAACCATAACGCTGTGTTACAATTAAATCATGGGTATTGATATTAAATGAAAACAAATTGTTCATTTCCATTAAATTGGCAGCGAGTAAAAAAAGCACACCCGCTGTTGCAATATTTTTAATGATTGTTTTGTTGGTGGTAAAAATGCCACTAAACATCATCACAACACCCAGTAAAGCCGATACAATAATTGCGTTCATAAGAAATTATTTTATAACGAGTAAAGCGTTAACAGAATCTTTGGTTAAATCAATGAGTGGTTGCGGGTATACACCTAGCGCTATAACAGCTACAACAATTACAATCAGTACCCATTTGCTGTAAGCATTGATTTCGGTAGCATTTGTTGTAACAGCAGATACTTCGCCAAAAAGTACTTTTTGTACCATTTGAAGTGTATAAACAGCCCCTAATATAATACTCACACCCGCAGCTGCAGCAATCCAAATATTATATTGGAATAGTCCATTAAATAATAAGAATTCACCAATAAATGCATTGGTTAATGGTAAAGCAATATTTGCAAATGCAAGCACCACAAATAAAATAGCCATGGTAGGCGCTTTTGTAGCCAGTCCACCCAGTTCCGATAATTTTCTAGTACCCAGTGTATTTTCGATAGCATTAGCAAGTATCCAAAGTCCTATCACATTAATACCGTGGTTAAACATTTGCACTTGCACCCCCTGTAATCCAAGAGTACCACCCGCAAAAATAGCAGCGGCCATCAGTCCAATATGTGCAATAGAAGAATACGCAATTAAACGCTTGATATCATCCTGCTGCATTGCAATTAAAGAAGCGTATATCATACCCACAACAGACAAAATAATAATTGGCATTTCAAATTGATTGGCAGCAAACGGAAACAGAGGTAACACCCAACGAATCACTGCAAATAATCCCATTTTAACCATCACTCCACTTAA
This sequence comes from Sediminibacterium ginsengisoli, assembly GCA_945860335.1. Taxonomy (GTDB): domain Bacteria; phylum Bacteroidota; class Bacteroidia; order Chitinophagales; family Chitinophagaceae; genus Sediminibacterium; species Sediminibacterium ginsengisoli_B. The sequence goes on from CAMAQW010000017.1 coordinate 9,312, forward strand.
CACCATGGTAGTAGCTGTTGGCGCCTGCTCGTAAGCATCGGGCTGCCAAGTATGTAAAGGAAAGATGGGCATTTTGATAGCAAAAGCAATAAAAAACAAAAAGAAAGGAAGGGTTTCTTCACCACTTGTTAAATCCGTGTTGGTAAAAGAAGACCAAGCAAAACTTTGATCCTTGGTATGTAGGTATGCGATTAAAATACCAACGAGCATTAATAAAGAACCAATAAAAGTATAAATGAAAAATTTAAATGTAACCGCAATTCTTTTTTCGCCACCCCAAATAGAAGACAAAAAGTACACCGGAATTAATGCGAGCTCCCAAAAGAAATAAAATAAAAGTGCATCCATAGAAACAAACACACCCATTAAACCTACTTGTGCAAGCGACATAAGTGCATAAAAGGCACCTGGATTACTATAATTATTATTGCGGGTAGCAATTAATATAAGCGGCATGCTAATAGCCGTTAACAACACAAGCATTTTAGACATACCATCAAGCGCTACGCTAAAACTTGCGCCAATGCTAGGCAACCAAGTGGCTTCAAACTGATGCATCGAAGCCGGCATGGCATAAATACCAATTACAGCAGTAAGCAAAGTAATGACCGATGCTACGATTGCCCAGTTACTTGCTGCCTTTTGGTCTTTAATAAAGAACCCTAAAATGCCTGCAACCAGCGGAATAAAAAGTAATAAAACAGGAATCATATCTTTTATTTAACGTAAATAGAACGGTTAAAATAATCTACTAAAATATTTTATGAATAAAGCGCATAATGGTGCTGTCGTTAAACCAAATAATAATAAAGAGCACGAGTGCCATTACCATCATTAAAATATAACTACCCACTTGTCCACTTTGCAAGAGTCTAAATTGACGACTACCATACCCTACTAATTTTCCAACACCATTTACAGCGCCATCAATGACTAATTTTTCAACACTATTTTTTAGAACCGATGCAAACCAATAAAGTGGTTTTACAATAACAGTATCATAGAGCTCATCGATATACCATTTGTTTTCCAATACTTTTGCAATGCCAGTATTAGGCTCCGCATTTTCATATTTTTTAAACTTGGTAATCGCATACACAATCACGATTAAAATAATGGTGGTTGCTGTACCCATTAAAATCCATTCGGTAGAAGCTTCTAGGTGGTGCGCATGCGTAAGTGCCTTTGAGCCTGCAAATACAGGTGCTAAAAAGTGTTCCAGCGCATGTGCGTTAGGAGCAAAAAGTTCAGGAATACCAATAAACCCAGCTACTACTGCAAAAAATGCAAGTACCATTAACGGAAGCGTCATCGCAATTGGACTTTCATGTAAATGCTCCTGTTGATGCGCCGTACCTCTAAAGTTTCCTAAGAAGGTGAGGCTATACAATCTAAACATATAAAACGCAGTTAAAAGCGCACCACCCATACCTACATAATAGAAGATAGGGTTGGTTGCATAGGCTGCCATTAAAATTTCATCTTTAGAAAAGAAACCAGAAAACGGAGGCACGCCCGCAATGGCAATACATCCGAGTAAAAAAGTAAGATGTGTAATAGGTAACTTACTTTTGAGTCCACCCATTTTAGTGATGTCTTGTTCGTGGTGCATGGCATGAATAACAGAACCTGCTCCTAAAAACAAAAGGGCTTTAAAAAACGCGTGTGTCATTACATGAAACACAGCACCGGTGTAAGCACCAACGCCTAAACCTAAAAACATATAACCGAGTTGACTTACGGTAGAGTATGCGAGTACTTTTTTAATATCATTTTGCTTAAGCGCAATGGTGGCCGCAAAAATAGCAGTAGATAAACCAATGATGGCTACAAGGGTTTGTGTAGCAGGCGCCATGGTATATAAAATATTACTGCGCGCAATCATATAAATACCAGCAGTAACCATGGTAGCCGCGTGTATAAGGGCAGACACTGGCGTAGGACCCGCCATGGCGTCTGGAAGCCAGGTGTACAAAGGAATTTGAGCACTCTTACCCATCGCACCTACAAATAATAAAGTAGTGATGATAGTAATATCAGTAGCAGACAACTGACCTACGGCTGCAAAAACAGATGCATAAGAAACAGTACCTAATTTAACAATGAGCCAAAATACAGCGAGTAAAAAACCGAGATCACCAATACGATTCATGATAAATGCTTTTTTAGCAGCCGCATTGTAATTGTTATTCTTAAACCAAAATCCAATGAGTAAATAAGAACAAAGACCTACGCCTTCCCAACCAATAAACATCACCACATAGTTACCGCCTAACACAAGTAACAACATCGAAAACACAAACAAATTTAAATAAGCAAAATACCTGCCAAAATGCATCGGCTCTTCTTCGTGCATATAGGCTGTCGAGTATAAATGGATCAAAAATCCAATACCCGTAATTATAAGTAAGAAAAGTGATGACAATGGATCCACTAAAAACTCAAATGGAATCACAAAACTGCCAACATGAATAAAATTAAAAAGTTGCACGGTTGCACCGCCGCCATTTTTAACATCAAAAAACACCAATAAGCTTACTACAAAAGAAGCAAGCATGGCGCCAGACCCAATGATACCAATCATGGATTTAGACAACGACTTTCTGAGAAGTCCGTTAACCAGAAAACCGAGTAACGGAAAAAGGGGCACTAAATAAACAAGCTTACTCATATCCTAGTTAGTTTTTTAATCTATTCAAGAAGTTAATATCTACACTATGTACATTTCTATACATCATAACAATAATGGCAAGTCCTACACTCACTTCTGCAGCTGCTACCACCATAATAAAAAATACAAATAACTGCGCCTCAATACCAAGCATGGAGGTTTTGTCGGCAGCAAGTGCAGCGGTATTGTGCACTTTAGAAAATGCAACGAGTAGTAAATTCACAGCGTTTAACATGAGCTCGATGCACATGAAAACGATGATGGCATTTCGACGTGTTAAAACCCCAACAATGCCAATGCTAAATAAAGCAAGACAGAGGTAGATATAATATTGAATAGGCATATGCGAATACTTTAATGTTAATTATGCTTTTTTACCAATGACAACTGCACCAACCATGGCGCTTAAAAACAACACACTACTAATTTCAAAAGGCACAACAAAATCGTTAAAGAGTGCCTTTCCTAAATTTTTAATGAGTCCAATTTCACCAGTACCCATGGTTACAGCTATATTGTTTAATTCATTTGCCTGCTTAACAAGCGATACCAACACCATTAAAAAACAGCCACCCGCAATAACACCGGCTAGTTTTAACCAATTGTTTTTTTGCGGCTCGGTAGATGCATTCAGGTTCATTAGCATGATCACAAACAAAAAGAGTACCATGATGGCACCTGCGTAAACGATTAGATTTACAATGGCTAAAAACTGTGCATTTAATAAAATGTAATGACCAGAGATTGCAAAAAATACGGCAATGAGCCAAAGCACACTGTGCACCGGATTTTTACTAACCACCACCATCACTGCACTAAACAGTGCTAGTACGGTTAAAAAATAAAATAAGAATTGTGTAATACTCATGCGTTCGTTATTAATTTCTTTGACCCTTTGCTGCAGCGTATGCTTCAGGCTCGGTAACAGGATTAGGGATTAATAAATTATCTTTTCCATAAATAAAACCAGTGCGCGTAAAATTAGCAGGCGCAAAAGTTTCACTTAAATAAATAGCATCTTTTGGACAAGCTTCTTCACAAAGGCTACAAAAAATACAACGCAGCATATTAATTTCATACTTAGCTGCATATTTTTCTTCGCGGTATAAATTTTCTTGACCCACTTCACGCTCTGCAGCTTCCATGGTAATCGCTTCGGCAGGACAAGCCACCGCACATAAGCCACAAGCCGTGCAACGCTCTCTTCCTTCTTCGTCTCTATTTAAAACGTGAAGTCCTCTAAACACCGGACTAAACTCACGTTTTTGCTCTGGGTAACGGATGGTAGGCTGCTTTTTAAAAATGTGGCTAAATGTAATAGCCATACCTTTTAAAATACTAGGAATGTAAAGGCGCTCCATAAATGTCATGGGCTTTCTGGATACTTCCTGTGCTCTATTGGTTAATGCCTGCATAGCTAAATCAATTAATAATGAATGTTAAACCCCTGCTTTTAATAATATAAGTGCACCCGTAACAAGCATGTTAAATAGTGCAAGTGGAATCATTGTTTTCCAACCCAAATTCATGAGTTGATCATATCTAAAACGTGGAACCGTCCAACGAATCCACATAAATACAAAAATGAAAATGGCAATTTTAATAAGTAACGCTGCTACACCAATAAGTGCGGCAATGTTTGGAGCCAGTGTGCTTTCATCTAAAAACGGAACGTCAAAACCACCAAAATAAAGTGATGCCATAACTGCACTACTCATAATCATATTGATATATTCCGAAAATAAATAGAAACCAAGTTTCATGGAAGAATACTCCTGGTGGTAACCAAAGTTTAATTCGTTTTCTGCTTCTGGTAAATCAAATGGTGTTCTGTTACACTCTGCCAGTGCACAAACAAAAAAGATAATAAAACCAAGTGGCTGGTATACAATATTCCAGTAGCTACCTGCAGCCATTTGACCATCAACAATTGTTTTTAAACTAAGTGATCCAGAAAGCATTAACACTGCAATGAGTGAAAGGCCCATGGCAAGTTCATAACTAATGGCTTGTGATGCACCACGAAGTGCCGCCATTAAAGAAAACTTATTGTTAGAGGCCCAACCACCAATCATCATACCATACACACCCATACTTACTACACCAAAAATGTATAAGATACCAATATTGATATCTGCAATTTGTAAATCTATTTTGCGATCAAAGATTTCGATATGGCTGCTCCAAGGAATAACAGAACAAGTCATAAGTGCAGCTGTCATGGCAAGGCCTGGGCCTAACACAAACAATGCTTTATTAGAACTCGTAGGAATAATTTCTTCCTTCATGATGAGTTTTAATCCATCGGCAAAAGGTTGGAGTAGTCCAAAAGGTCCGGCCCTATTAGGTCCTGGACGGTCTTGTAATACAGCCGCCACTTTTCTTTCTGCAAAAGTGGTATATAATGCAATACCTAAACTTGCAAACACAATGATTGCAATCAGTACTAATTTTTCGATGATTAAAAGCCAATCTACAGCAAGTAATGTCATGTCTTGATCTAATTTATAAAGATGAATCTTTGTTTACTTCACTCACACTATGTATATCCATTAATAAATGCGGCGCACGTCCATCATTTACGGCAGCAAAAGTTTCGGTAGGCTTGTGCATACCCACAGAACCTTGGTAGTGCCCTTGTGCAATAACAGAATGTCTATCAATTTCACGAGGTCCTTCAATAACCCAGTCCGATGTATTTTTAGTTTCGAAGCGGCAGGTATTACAAATCCAATCTTCTACTTCACCCCATTTGTCTTTACGAGCCGTTACGCGGTAAACTTCATCGCCTCTGTTCCAAAGGGTAACTTTACCAGCACAGGTAGGACAGTCACGGTGTGCATCCATTGGTTTTAAAAACCAAACACGATTTTTAAAACGGAATGTTTTATCTGTTAACGCTCCTACTGGACAAACGTCAATAACGTTACCAATAAATTCGTTGTCTAAACTTTTTTCGATGAAGGTTGCAATTTGTGCATGGTCGCCTCTATCAAGTACACCATGAGAACGCTCTTTTGAAAGTTGGTCTGCAGTGTATACACAACGGTAACATAAAATACAACGCGTCATGTGTAATTGTATGTACGGACCTAAATCATGCTTTTTAAAAGTACGACGCTCAAATTCGTAACGGGTACCTTCTTTACCATGGTCGTAACTTAAATCTTGTAAATGACACTCACCTGCCTGATCACAAATAGGACAATCAAGTGGATGGTTGAGTAATAAAAACTCAACAACACCAGCGCGCGCATCAATCACTTTTTCGCTGGTAATATTTTTTACTTCCATACCATCCATAACAGTGGTTCGGCAAGAAGCAATCAGCTTAGGCATTGGGCGGGGGTCTTTTTCGGATCCCTTGCTTACTTCTACTAAACAGGTACGACACTTACCACCACTACCTTCTAGCTTGCTATAATAACACATAGCTGGTGGCGTAACGTCGCCTCCAATTTGTCTAGCAGCATTTAAAATTGTAGTACCCGCTGGCACTTCAATGGTAATGTTATCGATGGTTACTTTAAAAAGTTGTTGTTCGGACATACGTTACTTTATTAAGCGGTTACTGGCACATGAATTGGATCTGCATAATGCGCTAAACCATAATTTTTTTCTTGTGCTTCGAGCGGATTGTTTACATGCCACTCAAATTCATCTCTAAAATGTCTAAT
>CAMAQW010000018.1 GCA_945860335.1 Sediminibacterium ginsengisoli
GATGATGTTTCTTTCGTTGAAACGACTGCAACATCTGCAAAATTGGGTGCTATGTTTACCATTACCCAAGATAATACAGGGCTTGTAACGATTACACCAAATGGTGAAGGTGTTGCAAGTTTTGAAATTGCATACGGACATGGAACCGCAGGTCCTGTAAAGGTTTTACCTGGTGGTAGCACTTCAAAAGTGTATCCAGAAGGTGTATACGATGTAAAAATTACAGGTACAAACCTTGCTGGTGTTTCTACAACTGTAACTCAAAAGTTAACAGTAACTTTTAGAGCGCCAGAAAATTTAGAGGTAACAGCAGTTATTGATCCTGCTAACAAATACAAAGTAAATGTTTCTGCAAAAGCATTGTATGAAACTTTCTTCCAGGTTTATTTTGGAGATGTTACCAATGAAGTACCTACTAATTTTTTAGAAGGACAAACAATTTCTAAAACCTATGCTAAAACTGGCTCTTACACGGTAAGAGTGGTGGCATTAAGTGGTGGCGCTGCAACAACAACATTTACAAAAGTGATTACGATTGTAGATCCTGTTGTGCTTCCAGTAACTTTTGAATCTACTTCTATCAACTACGCATGGAATGACTTTAGCGGTGGTAATGTAACTGTGGTAGCAAACCCGCATAGCAATGCTGCTAATAATTCTACTCGTGTTGCTAAGATGGTAAAAAATGCAGGTGATCCTTGGGGTGGAAGTTGGATTGGTCTTGGAGGCCCAATCGACTTTTCTGCAAACAAAGTGTTTCGTATGAAAGTGTTTTCACCAAGAGTAGGCGCTAAAGTGCTTCTTAAAGTTGAAAATGCTGGTAACGGATCTATTGCATTTGAAAAAGAAGTGCTAACAACAGTTGCTAATGCATGGGAAGACTTAGCATTCGATTACAGAACTATTAATACTTCTAATGCATATCATAACATCGTTGTAATTTTTGATAACGGAACGCCTGGTGACGGATCTGCTAATTTCACTTTTTACATGGATGATATTAGATTAACAGATGCAATGCCTAATTCTAAAATAGATTTACCTGTTACATTTGATGTGGCTGGTGTTAACTATACGGTAACTGACTTTGGAAACAACCAAACAGTTGATGCAGTTGACCCAACCAATGCAAATAACAAAGTTAAAAAAACAACCAAAGTAAATGGTGCAGAAACTTGGGCAGGAACTACCATTGGTACCAATACTGGTTTTGCAACCGCTATTCCTTTAACGGCTGCAGCTTCACAAATGAGTGTAAGGGTGTATTCTCCAGCAGCTGGAATTAAAGTTTTATTGAAAGTAGAAGACCACACAAATAATCAACGTTCTGTAGAAACCTTTGCAACAACTACAACAGCAGGTGAGTGGGAAACATTGATTTTTGATTTTAACAATCAAGCGCCTGGTACTGCTGCATTTAATGCAACCTATACGTACACTATGGCCTCTATTTTCTTTGATTTTGGAAATAGCGGAAACGGCAAAGTGTTTTACTGGGATGATGTTAAAAAATTAGCAACCAACTACGTAGAAACTTTAGGTCTTCCATTAACATTTGAATCTAATTCACTTACCTACACTTTCAATGATTTTGATGGTGGTGTTGCAACGGTTGTTAACAATCCGCAATCTGGTGGAAGTAACACAAGTGCTAAAGTGGGCAAGATGGTTAAAAATGCAGGTCAAATTTGGGGTGGAAGCTGGATTGGTTTAGCAGCTCCAATTGATTTCTCAACCAAGAAAACATTTAAAGTAAAAGTATTTTCTCCAAGAGTAGGTGCAAAGCTTTTATTAAAAGTTGAAAACCAAAGCAACGGTGGCATTAGTTTTGAAAAAGAAGCAGTAACAACGGTTGCTGGTGCTTGGGAAACATTAACGTTTGATTACAGTGCAATCAATACATCAAATACCTATCAAAAAATCGTTTTGATTTTTGATTTAGGAACGGTGGGTGATGGCTCTGCAAACTTTACGTTCTTATTTGATGATATCACCTTAAATTAATTTGATAAAACCTACAATTATGAAAAATAATTTTAAATATATTGTTGCGGTTTTGTTTATCACAACTATTGGTTTTGTTTCTTGTGAAAAAACCGAATATAGTTTTGGTAATATTAAAACGCCAACAGGCTTAACACTGACTACCGCAGTAGTAGGTGTAGATGCTACAAACCCTAATGGTAATGGTACAGGAACTGTAACCATTACTGCTAAAGCAACAGATGCTTTAACCTATAATGTTGATTTTGGTGATGGCAAAACACAAGTGATTCCTTCTGGAACCATTACGTATAAATATGCAACACCTGGTGTTAATGACTACACCATTACCGTTCGTGCCGTTGGTACAGGTGGTGCTATTTCTGTAATCAGTAAAAAAGTAACTGTATTTGTTGCCTTTACTATACCGCAAGCCATTTTAGATGCGCTTACCGGAACGGGTTCACGCACTTGGATTACAGATAAAGATGCGCCAGGTCATTTTGGTGTAGGACCTTCAGACGCTTTTGATGCTATCTGGTATGCAGCTACTCCTAATTCTAGAGAAGCTTGTGCCTATGATGACGAAATTACTTTTTCTAAAGATGCACTTAATAATATTTCAATGACCATCAATAATAAGGGTCAGTCATTTTCTATTGGAGCTGCTAGTAGTTTTTACGGATTTAGCGGTGGTGATGCATGTTTTAACATTGTTACGACAGGTGCTAAAAAATTAGCATTTATGGATGCTACTTCTGCGTCTACACCAGCGGTATCAACTCGAATTCAATTTATGGTTCCTGGTAATGGTATCATCAATTTTGGAACTGGTGGTACAACCTATGAAATTTTGAGTGCAACAGCTACGAGTATTCATTTAAGAAATATTGGTGCAGATGGTAATTCATGGTATCAAAAATTAAAGGCAAAATAATTATTAGACTGTGCGTTTAAATTATTTATTGTTGATTTTATGTACAAGTGCATCATCTTTTTGGGCATGCTCAAAAGGTGATGCACCTGTTGTAAATCCTGCACCCACCAATTTAACAGTTACTGCAACAGTTAGTACTGACAATAGTGGCAATGTAAATTTTGTAGCGTCTGCTACAAATGCAACTACGTATGAATATGATTTTGGAAACGGTATTTTTCAAACGGTACCTACTGGTACTGTAATGTATAAATATCCGGCATCTGGTAATTACACCGTTAACGTTATTGCAAAAAATACTGCAGGAAAAACAATATCTAAATCAGTTGATGTTTCAGTGACTGTGGCGCAGTCGTTAATCTGGTCCGATGAATTTGATGCGCCGGGGGCTCCTAATCCTGCAAAATGGAATTATGACCTTGGTGCAGGTGGATGGGGTAACCAAGAGTTGCAGTATTATACCAACAGAACTGATAATGCCATTGTATCCAATGGTACTTTAAAGATCATTGCTAAAAAAGAAAATTATAGTGGAAGTGCTTACACTTCTGCTAGGCTTCTAACAAAAGATAAGTTTTCATTTAAGTACGGTAAAATTGAAGTGCGTGCAAAAATGCCAGTGGGTATTGGAACTTGGCCTGCTGCATGGATGCTGGGTAACAATATCAATACGGTTAACTGGCCCAATTGTGGCGAAATTGATATCGTAGAACACAAGGGTAGTGACGTCAACAAAATATATGGCACCCTTCATTATCCAGGTAATTTTGGGGGTAATGCAGTTGGGGGAACTAAGGTTATTACAGGTGCTAACTCCGAATTTCATGTATATGCTTGTGAGTGGACAGCGCTTTCCATCAAATTTTACATAGATGGAGCACTATATTTCACTTTTGCCAACAATAATACCTTGCCTTTCAATCAAAACTTTTTTGTGCTTTTGAATTTAGCCATGGGTGGAACATTTGGAGGGCCTATCGATTCAGGTTTTACCACTGCCACCTACGAGGTGGACTATGTGCGGGTGTTTCAGTAGAATTTTAATACAATTAATTTATGCGTACGTTTCGAAATATAGCATTGGTTTTGTTTTTTTCATTTGTAGCTACTATTACTCAAGCTCAAAAAAGAACATACACCAAATTGGTATGGCAAGATAATTTTTCGGTAAACGGTTTGCCGGATTCTTCAAAATGGGGTTATGATATTGGGACAGGATGTCCCAGAATTTGTGGTTGGGGTAATAATGAGGCTCAATATTATACAGGAGCGCGCAAAGAAAATGCACGTGTAGAAAATGGGTATTTAATTATCGAAGCACACAAAGAAAAATTTGAAGGTGCGAATTATACATCTGCCAGACTGGTTACAAAAAACAAGGGTGATTGGAAATATGGCCGACTTGTAATAAGGGCTCAAATACCTACTGGTAAAGGGTTGTGGCCTGCTGGGTGGATTTTACCAACAAATAAAGTGTATGGTGAGTGGCCTAAAAGTGGCGAGGTAGATATTTTAGAAGCAGTTGGTTTTGCACCCGACTCTGCATTTGGAAGCGTTCATACTGAGCGTTACAATGGCATGATTGGAACACAAAGAACAGCTTCATTAATTGTTCCAAATTTATCTACCCAGTTTCATGATTATGAAATTGAGTGGACGCCTGAAAAAATTGATTTTTACATTGACAACAAATTATACAACACTTTCAAAAATGAGCATACTGGTTCAGGTGCTTGGCCATTTGATCAATCCTTTCATTTGATTTTGAATATTGCTGTTGGTGGAAATTTAGGTGGCAAATTTGGAATAAACGATGCCATTTTCCCGGCACAAATGAAGGTAGACTGGGTGAGAGTGTTTCAATAGATAAAGCCCCCCAATTTTGTTTAGGTCTGTTTTTGGTTAATGCCGGATAATAATCCGGCATTTTTTATGTATTAAAATAAATTTTTCTATTAAAAATCAACCAAAAACATATTATAAAAAAATAAATAAGATATCGTCTCGTTTCTACATAAAGTAAAATGAGTTAAATTTACTTCGTGTAATTATTACACATTTGGTCCACGATGCCAAACTAACGCTTGTTTATGAGAATTTTTGTACTGCTATGCTGTTTGATAGCCGCTGTGTCGGCACATGCACAATTGCTGCGTACAACCCCCGCGTTTATTACTGAGACAACAAATTCAATTACCATTTTTGCAGATGCTACAAAAGGAAACAGAGGTATCATAAATACTACTGGCGATATATTTGTGCACATTGGCGCCATCACTTCACTGAGTACATCAAGTAGTAACTGGAGATATGTACCTGTTGCTTGGGGTGTGGCAGATAATAAAATAAAATGTACTAAGCTTGCTAACAATGTTTGGTCTTTTACAATTAATGGTGGTCTTCGTGATTTTTTTGGCATGACAAATGCTTCAGAAACCATTCAAAAAATTGCTATTTTATTTAGAGACGCTACTGGTTCACAAGTGCTGCGCAACGCAGATGCTTCTGATATGTACATTCCTGTATATGAAAATTCGTTAGCTGTCCGTATCGATTCGCCACTAACACAACCTACGTTTGTGCCTGTATTAGAGCCTATTTCAAAAGCCGTTGGTGATACCATTTCTATTGCGGGTGTTGCAAGTACATCATCTGCATTATCCCTTTTTGTAAATGATTCACTCATTACTACAACAACAGGAACCAGCATCTCTCAAAAATTTATTTTACAAAAAGTAGGCACTCAAAAAATTCTAATACAAGGTGTGAGTGGATCTGTAACACGTAAAGATTCTATTTCATTTTTAGTGACTGGCGCTACGAACCTTGTTGGACTTCCTGCTGGCGTTAAAGACGGTATTAATTATGAACCAGGTGATACATCGGTAACACTTGTTTTGTACGCGCCTAAAAAATCTTCTATCACCGTAGTTGGTGATTTTAATAATTGGACACCCGGACTTTCGCACGTTATGAAAATGACGCCCGATAGTTTGCGTTTTTGGGTTCGATTAACTGGCTTAACACCTGGTGTAGAATACGCCTATCAATATATTATTGACGGTGCTTTAAAAGTAGCAGATTACAATGCACATAAAGTATTGGATCCTTGGAATGATCCATTTATTGCTGCTGCCACGTACCCGAATTTAAAACCTTACCCTACAGGTAAAACCACTGAAATTGTTAGTGTCTTGCAAACTGCACAGGCAAAATATAAATGGAACGATGCAAGCTTTGTACGCCCCAACAAAAAGAACCTGGTGGTATATGAACTTTTGCTACGTGACTTTGTGGCCAAGCATGATTTCCAAACACTAAAAGATACATTGCCGTATTTGAAAAAATTAGGCATCAATGCAATAGAATTAATGCCGTTTTCTGAATTTGAAGGCAATAGCAGTTGGGGCTATAATCCCAATTTCTTTTTTGCTACTGATAAATATTATGGTACACCTGAAGCCATCAAATCATTTATTGATGCCGCGCACCAACAAGGTATTGCTGTAATTATGGATATGGTGCTCAATCATGTATTTGGTTCTTCGCCACTTGCTAAAATGTATTGGGATGGCACGAATAACAAACCTGCTGCAAACAACCCTTGGTTAAACCCGGATGCCAAACATCCATTTAATGTTGGTAATGATTTTAACCATGAATCTGCTGCAACCAAAGAGCTTGTAAACAGGGTTACTAAATATTGGCTTCAAGAATTTCATATTGATGGATACAGGTGGGATTTATCAAAAGGATTTACGCAGGTAAACAATCCAACCAATGTTGGCGCATGGGGTAATTATGACGCATCCCGTATTAAAATATGGAAAGCAATTTACGATACCATGCAGGCTACAAGTGCAGGCAGCTATTGTATGCTCGAGCATTTTGCCGACAACTCGGAAGAAAAAGAATTGGCTGATTACGGTATGCTATTATGGGGTAATGCCAATCATAGTTTTGCAGAAGCAACCATGGGTTATACCTCTACTTCAAATTTTGGTACTAGTTTTTCGAATGCTAGAAATTTTGCGCAGCAGCATTTGATAACCTATATGGAAAGTCATGACGAGGAAAGATTGCAGTACAAGAACATAAACTTCGGTAATGGTTCTGGTAGTTACAGCACCAAAAATCAGGCAACGGGTTTAAAAAGAAATGAAATGGCAGCTGCTTTTTGGGCACTTACACCGGGTCCTAAATTAATGTGGCAGTTTGGTGAACTCGGGTATGATTTTAGCATCAATACTTGTACCAACTTAACCGTTGACAACAATTGTAGGTTGGCAGAAAAGCCTATTAAATGGGATTATTTACAAGACGCCAATCGTAAAGGTTTGTATGACGCGTATGCTAAATTTTTAAAACTTCGCGCAACCCCAGCTTATACAAACGATTTTGGATCAAATAAGTATACTGTTAATACCTCGGGCGCTTTAAAGTCTATGCAGCTTAATGGCGACTCTGTTAAATTAGTGGTTGTTGGTAATTTTGATGTTACACCACAAACTGCTACCGTTGGTTTTCCAACAGATGGTTTCTGGTATAGTTTGTATTCTAACAAGTACCAGTTGGTTTCTGGGGGTTCAGCAAGCGTTACATTACAGCCAGGCGAATACTTTGTGTATTCAAATAAAAACCTCAACAATGCAGTGGTTACTGCTACACCAAATATTAGCTTACCGTTATTAAATACAACCATATCTATTTCCCCTAATCCGGTAACCCAAGCAGCGATTGTTAAGTATCAATTGCCTGAATCAGGTAAGGTTCAAGTTAAACTTTTAAGTCAGGCCGGCGTTGTAATGGATGGCCTATTTCATGGATGGCAAAATAAAGGGCAACAACAATTGACAATCAATAAGAAAGGACTCCCTCCGGGCGTTTATCACATATTTATTCAATCAAATCAAAAACAAAAAACACAATCATTTTTAATCACTAATTAGTATTTATTCAAATTGAAATTGTAATTCTATGAACATTAAAAAAGCACTTGTTGCAATGCTGATGATGCTAACAGTATTCTGTTTGTCATCAATTGCGCAAGACCGTACGGTTACGGGTAAAGTAACCAATGCAAAAGATGGGTCGCCGTTAGCGGCTGCCAGTGTCCTAGTAAAAGGATCTGGTGTTGGAGCACAAACAAATGCCGATGGGTCATTTAGTTTGAAAGTTCCTGCTAAAGCAACTACACTCGTTGTATCTTCTTTGAATTTTGAAACCAGAGAAGTAACCTTAAGCGGCAACACCGTATCAGTTGCACTTTCACCAGCTGTTGATCAGTTAAGTGATGTAGTGGTAATTGGTTATGGTAGCGTTCGTAAAAAGGACTTAACTGGATCAGTTGTAAACGTGTCTTCTAAAGACTTTAACAAAGGTGTTATTTCAACACCGGAGCAACTCATTCAAGGTAAAGTAGCGGGTGTGCAAATCACGAGTAACAATGGTGCACCTGGTTCAGGAAGTACCATTCGTATTAGAGGTGGTGCATCTTTAAATGCAAGTAACGATCCGCTTATTGTTGTGGACGGTATGCCTATTGATGGTCGTGGTATATCTGGCCAAGCAAACGCACTTGCCCTTATTAACCCTAACGACATCGAATCTTTTTCAATTTTAAAAGATGCATCTGCAACAGCTATTTATGGTGCAAGAGCATCTAATGGTGTAATCATTATTACTACTAAAAAAGGTAAGTCTGGTGCTCCAAAGTATGCATTTAGCTCTCAATTGAGTGTTTCAAATGTTACTAAAAAATTAGATGTTTTTTCGGCAGATGAAATTAGAGATATCGTAAAAACAAAAGGTCCTAGTTATACTTCTTTGTTAGGTAATGCTTCTACCGATTGGCAGGATGAAATTTATCAAACAGCAATTACTACAGACAATAACATTTCTGTATCTGGTGCCTATAAAAAATTACCTTACCGTTTTTCACTCGGTAATTTAATGCAATCAGGTATTTTAAGATCTGATAAATTAAACAGAACAACTGTAGGTGTTAACGTAAGCCCTACACTTTTTGACAATCACCTTACGCTTAATGTCAATTATAAATTAGCAGCAAGCAAAACAAACTTTGCAGATCAAGGTGCAATTGGTTCAGCTACTTATTTTGATCCTACTAAGCCCGTTTATTCTGGTACGCAAGCGTACAATGGATATTGGAACTGGTTAGATGCATCTTCATCTAATGGTCTTCGTGCTTTAGCACCTAAAAATCCACTTGGCATCTTATTAGATAAGGATGATCAAAGTAATGTTACTAGACATATTGCAAATGCAGTAGTAGACTATAAAGTGCATTTCATGCCTGATTTACACGTTGTTGTTAACACAGGTATGGATCTTGCAGAAGGTAAAGGAACAATCGTAATCAATGATCAAGCTGCAACTACGTATATGCGTTTTAAAGATGCAGCAGGTAAGTTTCATAGCGGTGTAAACAATCAATACCGTCAAACTAGAAACAATACCTATTTGAATGCGTATTTAAACTATGCTAAAGAAATTCCTTACTTATCTACAAGAGTAGAATTAACAGGTGGTTATGAATATCAAAATTATTTAACAACGAACTACAATTTTGGCGATCAAACCTTTAATGGTACTGTTGTTAATACGCCTAATTTTGAATTTGACAAACCTGAATACCGTTTAAGTTCTTACTTAGGTAGAATGAATGTTACCGTAAAAGGCAAATATTTATTTACTGCTTCTGTACGTCAGGACGGATCTTCTAAATTTAATCCGGACAACCGTTTTGCGGTATTCCCTTCAGGAGCTGTTGCTTGGAAGTTAAAAGAAGAAAACTTATTCAAAAATGTGAAGTCTTTATCTGATCTTAAATTACGTGCGAGTTATGGTGTAACTGGTCAACAAGATGGTATTGGTTATTATGACTATATCTCTTATTACAACCTAGGTTCAAATACTGCTCAGTACCAATTTGGTAACACATTCACACAAATTTCTCGCCCTAATGGTTATTATTTTAACCGTAAGTGGGAGCAAACAGCAACTACCAACTTAGCATTAGATTTTGGTTTTGCTGATAATAGAATTACTGGTACCATTGAAGCCTATAAAAGAGAAACTTCTGATTTGTTAAATGAAGTGAACCAGCCAGCTGGTACTAACTTTAGCAATAAGATTGTTGCAAACGTAGGTACAATGGAAAATAAGGGTATTGAATTTACTTTAAATATCCAGCCTATCCGTAATAAAAACACAACTTGGGATATCGCGTTCAACGCAACTTATAACCAAAACAGAATCACTAAATTAACGATCTCTGACGATCCTTCTTATGCAGGTGCTCGTTTTGGTGGCATTAGTGGTGGTACAGGTAACTCTATCTTAATTCATTCTGTAGGATACCAAAGAGGCGCGTTCTTTGTATACAAGCAAGTATATGATGCCAACGATAACCCTATCGATGGTTTATACGCTGATTTAAACAGAGATGGCGTGATCAACGAAAGAGATTTATATCAGTATAAAGGTATAGATCCTCAAATGTTTTTTGGTTTAAGTTCAAGTGTTACGCATAAGAAGTGGAATGCTGGTATCGTAATGCGTGCTAACATTGGCAACTACTTGTACAATAACATCGCTTCTAGTTCTGGTACTTTAAGAAATATCTTAAACCCAATTGGTTATATCAATAACGGTTCTAGAGATTATTTGAAATCAGGATTTAGTGGTAATGGTTCTAACTATTACTTATCTGATTACTATGTACAAAACGCATCTTTCTTACGTATTGACAACATTAACTTAGGTTACAATGTTGGTAAAGTATTTAGCGATAAAGCTTCTTTACGTATTAATGCAACTGTACAAAATGTATTAACAATTACTAAGTATACTGGTTTAGATCCTGAAATGAACGGCGGTGTAGATAATAATTTTTATCCTCGTCCAAGAACCATTGTATTGGGTATAAATCTTGATTTCTAATTCAATCAATAGTACAAAAAAATATAACAATGAAAAATAATCTATACAAACAAATCATAGCCACAGTTGGAGCGATTGTTGTATTGGCATCTTGTAACAAAACTTTGGATTTGTTACCAACTAACGATGTTACATCAGCAACTGTTTATGCCGACGCAAATGGTTATAAGCAAGCTTTTGCAAAAGTATATGCGAGCTATGCTTTAACAGGTAATGCTGGACCTGCAGGTAACGGAGATATTCAAGGTATCGATGAAGGTACTTCTGATTTCTTACGCCTATGGTGGAAAGCACAAGAATTAAGTACTGACGAAGCTGTTGTTTCTTGGGGAGATCCAGGTATTCAAGACTTCCACAACATGAATTGGTCTGCGAGCAATCCAATGCTTACTGGCCTTTACTACCGTTGTTACTATCAAATCACTTTAGCAAACGATTTCATTCGTCAATCTGCTGATGCAACTGTTGCGTCAAAAGGAATTACGGGTGTGGATGCTGAAGCCATTAAAAAATACAGAGCAGAAGCAAGATTTTTACGTGCTTACCAATATTCAATCTTAATGGATTTATTTGGTAATATTCCTTTTGTTACGGATGCAGAAGCGTTAGGCTCTGTATTGCCAAAGCAGAGAACACGTGGTGAAATCTTTTCTTATATCGAAACAGAACTTAAAGCGATTGAATCAACCTTGGTTGATGCGCGAAAAAATGAATATGGTCGTGCAGATAAAGCTGCAGCATGGGCATTACTTGCTCGTTTATACTTAAATGCGCAAGTGTATACAGGTACTGCTAGAAATACAGATGCTGCTACCTACGCAAAAAGAGTATTAGACGCCGGTTATTCTTTAATTACCGACTATACTAAGTTAATGCGTGCAGATAATAATGTAAATACCTCTGAGTTTATTTTAACCATTAACTATGATGGTTTAAAAACGCAAAACTGGGGTGGTACTACCTTCTTAACACACGCACCAGTAGGTGGTAGCATGGTTGCTGCTCAATTTGGTGTTGATGGTGGATGGGGTGGTTTAAGAACTACTACTGGTTTATCTAACAAGTTCCCTGACTTAACAGGTACTGCCGATAAGCGTTCACAGTTTTATACCACTGGTCAATCTGCAGATATTAGTGACTTAACTAAATTTACAGATGGCTATGCGATCACTAAATTTAGAAACATCAATATGAATGGTACACCAGGTAAAAATTTAACTTGGGTAGATATTGATTTCCCTATTTTCCGTTCTGCAGAAATGAACCTAGTATACGCCGAAGCGGTATTAAGAGGTGGAACTGGTGATGCAGGAGCTGCTTTAAGCTATGTAAACGCTTTAAGAACAAGAGCTGGTGCAAGCACGATTACTGCTGCTCAATTAAATTTAGATTTTATTTTAGACGAGCGTGCAAGAGAATTATATTGGGAAGGATTTAGAAGATCAGACCTTATCCGTTACAATAGATTTGTAGAATCTTCTTATCTATGGCCTTGGAAAGGTGGAGTTAGAGGTGGAACCAATGTAGATGCATTCAGAAGATTGTATCCAATTCCTTCTGCAGACATTTCATCTAATCCTAATTTAGTTCAAAACGCAGGTTATTAATACTGTCTGAAACATTTAAAATAAATTGTATGAAAAAAATAATTCAATCACTAGTTTACGTGAGCCTTGCGATCGTATTCTTTGCTGCTTGTGAAAAAGACGAGGCAAAAGATACTTACATTAGCGGTACGGCTCCTGTGCTTTCTGCTACTTCAAGAGATAGCATTGCACTAAACTTTTTAACAGAAGAAAATTTAGGTGTAACCTTTAATTGGACCAATCCTAATTATAAATTTGCTTCTGGTGGAAGTTCTCAAAACGTTAATTACACTTTAGAAATTGATACTGCTGGTGCTAATTTTAAAGGCGCTAGAAAAAAGTCTATATCTATTAGTAAAGACTTGTCTGTATCGTATACACAAAAGGCATTTAATATTGCTATTTCTGATTTGAATGTAAAGCCAGGAAGAGTTGCAAGAATTGAAGTACGTATTATCGCTACTTTAGGCGCTGCTCCAACCGAGTTAATTTCAAACGTGTTAGCATTTAAAGTGTTACCATACGCACCGCCGCCAAAAGTTGCTGTGCCAACTGCAGGAACATTATGGGTAACTGGTAATGCATTTGCATCTGGTTGGTCTAATCCACTTGGTGCTCCATTTGTTACTTCACAGCGTTTGGCTAAAGTTTCTGAAACTTTATATGAAGGTGTAGTTGCTTTTGTAGGTGGTGGAAATTATAAGATGATTCAAGAAAATGGTGTTTGGGGCACACAGTACAAAAAATTAACTGGTGATGCTTTTTCTGGTACACTAGAAAAGAAAGATGCTGATCCAGGATTTGATGGTCCATCTACTCCAGGTAATTATAAAATTTCAGTTGATTTCCAAGCAGGAACTTATACTGTAACCAAACAATAAGAACAACAACTAAAATAGTAAACAATGAAACAAATTTTAAAAACATTGCTTTTCACGGCTACATTTGCAGTTGCACTTTGGTCTTGTGAAAAAGTGGCGCCTCTTACTGTGTACGAGCCAGGAAAGAGTGTTGTATTACAAGCTTCTGCAACAACAATTGCTACTAAAACAGCAGATTCATTAAGTACTGCGGTGTTGTTCTCTTGGACCAACCCACAATACGCTACAAATGATAATACGGTTAAATACATTTTACAAATCGATTCTTCAGGAAGAAGCTTTTCTAAAGCTGCTTCTATCGTATTAAATGGTAGAATGAGTTATGCATTCACTGGTAAAGAACTAAACGCAGTATTACTTGGGTTTGGCTTTAGCTATAATGTAGCGTACAAAATTGATGCACGTATTATTTCTTCTTATGGAAACAACAACGAGCAATTAACGTCTAATGTGTTAACGCTAACTGCAACTCCATATGTAATTCCTCCAAAAGTGCAACCACCAACTTCTAAAAGATTATTTTTAGTGGGTGCTGCAACCATTGGTGGTTGGAATAATCCAGTACCTGTGCCTACTCAAGAATTTAAAAGAGTAGACTCTGTTACATACGAGGGCACTTTTTACTTAAAAGGTGGTCAGCAGTATTTAGCATTACCAGTAAATGGTGATTGGGGTAATAAATACGCAGTTGCAAACAACTCATTAACTGATTTAAACTTAGGTGGTGATTTTGGTTTCAACTTCAACGATAACTTCCCTGGTCCTTCAAAGACTGGTATGTATAAAATTCGTTTTGATTTCCAACGTGGTAAATTTACCGTTACTGCTGTTCCTTTTGGAATGCTTTTTGTAGCGGGTGGTTACCAAGGTTGGTCTCCAGATAAAGCACCTTCACTAGGCTCTATTAAAAATGACGAAGACTTCCACGGTTTTGTAGACTTCGGTACTTCTGGTTCTGAATTTAAATTTACAAGCCAACCAGATTGGAATGGTAATAACTATGGTGGAACAGCTTCAGCCATTAGCACAAGCGGTGGTAACTTAAGCGTTGCAGCAGGTGGATACTATTTATTAAGAGCCAATACAAAAAACAGTACTTGGTCTAGATATTTAGTAACTGGTGTTGGTATTGTAGGTGGATTTACAGGATGGGGTGGTAGTCCAGATGTGGCCCTCACTTATGATAGTGGTGCTAAAGTTTGGAAAACAACTTTCACGCTAGGTGCTGATTCTGAACTTAAGTTTAGATTCAACAGCTCTTGGGATGTTAACCTAGGTGATAGTGGTGGCGATGGTGTACTTGAATTCAATGGCGATAACCTTGCTATGAAAGCTGGTACATACGATGTAGTACTTAACCTTTCTAATGGTGGTTACTATACGTATTCATTTACCAAAAAGTAATATCATACATTTTGATATAAAAAGGGCGAACCACGGTTCGCCCTTTTTTATGCTTGTATACGAAAGCGTTATTTGTGTTTATCTGATAGCTCACCTGCTGTAACTTTAAATGGCAGCTTGTTTTGCTTTGGAGGAATGGGGCAGGTTGCAAAAGGTGTATAAGCACAAGGTGGATTAAATGCTTTATTAAAATCAATAAAGGTATTGCCATTACTATCTGGCCTAGGCACATACATGTATCTTCCCGTATGGTAGGTGTTAATGCCATTTGTAGCATCACAAAAAATCACAAACAAATCGCCAGGACCTTCGCTAATAGCGTCAAGTACATAATTTTTTCCTTGGTAGTTAAAACTTATTTTACCCGCATAATCCTGCGCAGTGGTTTGTCCTAATACATTGGTGATAAAAAGTCCGCTCGGGTTTGGTGGTAAAAATTTTGCTGGTAAATTCCAGCTTTCATTTATAGCAAATCTTTTGTTTCCCTTAAATGTCCAGAGTGCTGGATTCATTAAATCTCTAAAACGTACTCCAATTTTATCTTCCCTGATAATAATACTCCACATAAACTGATTGTATACAATACCCGTATCCGTTTTATTGCTAGGGTCAAAAAGTACTAGCTCTTCGGAATAATCGCTAGGGAATTTAGTTACCCCTTTGTCAAATTCAAAACTTACCCTGCTTCCTACTACTTTAAATTTTCCAAGTAATGCTGGCATGTTTTTATGCTTAAACACAAGTGTATTGTTTGCTCCACTTCCAAACGTGTTGTCGCCAGGCTTAAGCCAGAAGAGACCAGCTAAATTGAGCCATCCATTTTGTTC
>CAMAQW010000019.1 GCA_945860335.1 Sediminibacterium ginsengisoli
ATTTCTAAATTGGCGGGTGAGCACTGGTGCGAATACTATTTTAATAAGTATGGCGTAGATGTGAGAAGCCTCAGGTATGCCGGTTTAATTGGTTACAAGTCTTTACCAGGCGGCGGAACCACAGACTATGCTGTAGATATTTACCATAAAGCCCTAAACGACGAAAAGTTCACTTGCTTTTTAAGTGCCGATACGTATTTGCCAATGATGTATATGGAAGATGCGATACAAGCAACCATTCAATTAATGAATGCCCCTAAAGAAAATATTAAGATTCGTACGAGTTATAATTTATCGGGTATGAGTTTTTCGCCACAGGAAATTTATAAAAGTTTATTGCCTTATTTCCCGAAATTTACAATCGAATACGTATCCGATTTTAGACAACAAATTGCAGACAGTTGGCCCAACAGTATCGATGATAGTGCCGCGCAACATGACTGGAATTGGAAGCCCGCATTTGATTTAAATGCAATGACAGCAGCTATTGTAGACAACTTACCTAGCTATTTTAATTACAACAAGCACAAATAATTTTATGTACGATCAATTCAAACCCTTTTTAGTTAACGAAATAGCATCTATTAAAGAAGCTGGCTTATTTAAGAAAGAAAGAATCATTACATCGGCGCAAGCTGCTCAAATTACGATACAGGGTGGACAAGAGGTTCTAAATTTTTGTGCCAATAACTATTTAGGATTATCATCTCATCCAAAAGTAATTGAAGCAGCAAAAGCGGCTATTGATTCGCATGGGTTTGGTTTATCATCTGTACGTTTTATTTGTGGTACACAGGATATTCATAAAACATTAGAACAAAAGATTTCTGAATTTTTAGGAACAGAAGATACCATTTTATATGCTGCCGCATTTGATGCTAATGGTGGTGTATTTGAGCCTTTGTTTGGTGAAAAAGATGCGATCATTTCAGATGCACTCAATCATGCTTCCATTATAGATGGCGTAAGACTTACAAAGTCTATGCGCTATAGGTATGAACACAATTCTATGGAAGATTTGGAAGCTAAATTAAAAGAAGCGGTGGCTGCCGGTGCTGTTCAAAAAATAATTGTAACCGATGGTGCATTTTCTATGGATGGTACCATTGCCCAACTAGATAAGATTGTTGAATTGGCGGAAAAGTATGAAGCCTTGGTCATGACAGACGAATGCCATTCTACTGGATTTTTAGGAAAAACAGGAAGAGGGGTGCATGAGCTAAAAGGAGTGATGGGTAGAGTAGATATTATTACCGGCACATTAGGTAAAGCATTGGGTGGCGCATCTGGTGGTTTTACATCAGGAAAAAAAGAAATCATTGAAATATTAAGACAACGCTCAAGACCTTATTTATTTTCAAATACGCTAGCGCCCTCTATTACAGGGGCTTCTATTGCGGTATTTGATTTGTTGTCGCAAACCACCGAGCTACGTGATACCCTGGAAGCCAATACACAATATTTTAGAGCAAAAATTACGGCCGCAGGTTTTGATATTAAACCAGGCACACATCCCATTGTGCCAATTATGTTGTACGACGCAGTAGTGTCTCAAAAAATGGCCGAAAAATTATTGGAAAAAGGAATTTATGTGATTGGTTTTTATTACCCTGTTGTTGCAAAAGGTCAGGCCAGAATTCGGGTTCAAATTTCTGCGGCACATACGACTGCTCAGTTAGATCAGGCCATTGAAGCCTTTACAGCCGTGGGTAAAGAATTGGGGGTCATTTAAACCGTACATATCATCCATAAAAAACCCGCTTGTTTGAGGTTTTTTTGCCGTTTATATATATTAACTTAGGCCATAATTGGTTTATATTATTTTGCATTCAATAAGTCTTTCAAATCAACTACTATATTTTAAATTTTTAAACTCAACATTATGAAAAAAGTGTTTCTTTTAATGGCTGTCCTTGTATCAGCTGTTTTTACCGTAAGTGCACAATCTGCAGATGATATCATTGCAAAGTATATTACCGCTATTGGTGGCGCCGAAAAATGGTCTAAAGTTCAATCCATCAAAATTGAAGGACAAATTGAAATGCAAGGGATTGCGATTCCATTTGTGATGCAAGGCCTTCAAATGAAAGGTGCTCGTGTAGATGCAGAGTTTCAGGGCAACAAAATCATTGATATTACAACCCCTTCAAAAGGTTGGTCTCAAAATCCATTTGGCGGTAAGGCTACTTTAAGCCCAATCACAGATGACGAATTAAAACAAAAATTAGATGATTTAGATATCCAAGATGCGTTTATTGATTATAAATCAAAAGGTTCTGTTGTTGAATTTTTAGGAAAAGATGAAGAAGATGGTAATGAGTATCATAAAATTAAGATGACCACTAAAAACGGCAATGACAAAACTTATTTCTTTGATATTCAAACCAATTTAATTTATAAAATAGAGTCTGTTGTAAAGCAACAAGGACAAGAAGTAAAGTCTGCTGTTAAATATTTGGATTATCAAACACTTGATTTTGGTATTAAAATGGCTTTCAAGCAAGATCAGGGTCAAATGATGATGGTCAATAAAAAAATCATTGTTAACCCTACTATTGATGCAGCTATTTTTAATGGCGGTAACTAATTTATTATTTAATTGACCTCACACTTTTTTTATGCAAAAGAAAATATTTTTTTCTGGAATCTTTTTGTTGTTTGTTCTTTTAACAAGTGCACAAACCACTATTAATTCCTCTTATTTTCAGGTAATGGCTGCAAGGTCTTTAGGCCCTTCTACCATGAGTGGAAGAATAACGTCTATTGATGGTATTACCGCCGATGGTCAATTAAATTTATATGTTGGAACTGCAGGTGGCGGCATCTGGAAAAGTCAAAATGGAGGACTTAGCTTTAAGCCTTTGTTTGATAAATATTGTCAATCTATTGGCGCACTCGCTATTGAGCCAGGTAATGCAAAAGTTGTTTATGCAGGTACCGGTGAAAGCAATATGAGAAATTCTGTCTCTTATGGTGATGGACTTTACAAAACAACCGATGGTGGAAACAACTGGCAAAAAATTGGTCTAGAAGGAACAGAGCGCATCAGCAAAATTATTGTTGATCCTACCGATAAAAAAACAGTGTATGTTTCGGCGCCTGGCCCACTCTGGAATAATTCTGCAAATAGAGGGTTGTATAAAACCACAGACGGTGGTAAATCATGGGCAAAAATATTATACGTTAACGAAGAAACTGGTTGCGCAGATATTGCGATGCATCCAACAAAGCCAAATGTTATCTATGCATCTATGTGGCAGTTTAGAAGAAAAGCGTATGCATTTAGTTCTGGTGGTCCGGGTAGTGGTTTGTTTAAATCTTTGGATGGAGGAAAAACTTGGAATAAACTTTCGAAAGGATTACCTGCTGGTGAATTTGGTAGAATTGTAATTACCATTAATCCTTCTAAACCTTCAGAGCTAATGGCAATTGTTGAGGCAAAAGAATCTGGAATTTTTGTTTCTGAAGATGAAGGGGAATCTTGGAAAAAGTTACCTACCAACGAAAACTTAACGGCGCGTCCGTTTTATTTTAGCACGCTTGTATACGATCCAAAAGATCCAAAGCGAGTATATCGTCCAGCCTATGACTTTCAATTTTCAACGGATGGAGGAAACTCATGGAGTGGCGCGTTTACGGGAGGTGTTCCTCCGCACGCAGATCATCATGCATTGTGGATCAATCCATCTAACCCTGATATGATGTTTTTAGGTACGGATGGTGGTATTTATATGAGTACAAATCGTGGTACTGCTTGGAGTTTTTTAAATAATCTTCCGGTTGGTCAATTTTATCATGTATCTACTGATAATCAAACGCCTTACAATGTTTATGGCGGATTACAAGACAATAATAGTTGGATGGCTCCTAGCTCGGCACCAGGTGGTGTTACTGCCGTTGATTGGAGATGGATTAATGGTGGCGATGGATTTTGGGTACAACCAAGTTTATTAAATTCAAAAGTTATTTTTTCTGAATCACAAGGCGGTGAAATTTCTAAAGTAGATTTAACCACGGGCCTATCATATGGCATACGTCCTAAAAAATTAGAAGGTGACGACGAGCACCGTTGGAATTGGAACACGCCGATTGTAATGGGTGCTTCAAAGAAAAAGAATGCTGCTGGAAAGCCGGTTTATAATTTATATACGGCTGCTCAATATTTATTTAAGTCTACAGATGATGGTAAAAACTGGGAAAGAATTTCTCCAGATTTAACAACCAACGACCCTAATAAAATTAATCAAGCCGAAAAAAATACGGGAAGCATTACGGGTGATAATACAAGTGCCGAAAATCATTGTACTATTTTTACCCTTGTGCAAGATCCTAAAAATGAAAATGTTATTTGGGTCGGAACCGATGATGGTAACTTGCAATTAACAACCGATGGCGGTAAAACTTGGCAAAACAAAGCCCCTGCTATTTGGAAAACAGGTGTTCCAGAAAAAACTTGGATTAGCAGTATTGAAATTTCTTCTTTGGATTCAAAAAGGATTTATGTGACGCTTGATAACCATATGTATGGCGATATGAATACCTATGTGGTGATGAGCGCTGATGGTGGTATAACATGGAAGAAATTTAGTTCATCAGAATTTACAGGATTTGCACATATCATTAGAGAAGATATTGTAAATGAAAAGCTGTTATTTTTAGGAACAGAAATGGGTTTATTTATTTCTTTGGATGGCGGTAATAACTGGATGCGTAGTAAGTATCAAAACATGCCTTGGTATAATTTAGTGCGCGATATCAAAATTCAACCACAAACCAATGATTTAGTAATTGGATCGCACGGAAGAGGCATTTATATTATTGATAATATTGAGCCTCTGCGCGAACTTGTAAAATCGGATGTTAACCAACCGGTTAAATTTTACCCAGTTCAAAATTTCAAATACGCATACACACCACAATTTCCATTGCCTGCCGATAATTTAACAGGTTGGAATGGCGGTAGTAATGCAGTAGCGCCTACTTTTTATTATTACTTGAAAGAACGTAGCAATACCGGTGTTAAAATTGAAATTTATGATGCTTCCAATAAAAAGATCAAGGATATTAATGGATCAAGTTCAAAGGGATTAAACCGTGTTTATTGGGATTTAACCATTAATGCACCAAAGGTTGCTCAAGGTGGCTATATTGCTCAGTCAACTGTTTTATTTTCTTCGGTGATTGGACCAAAGGTTGATATTGGAACTTACAAAGTAGTACTCAAAACAGATGGTAAAGAGTATGTTCAAAATATTTTGATAGAAGCCAATCCTGCAAAAGGCTTAAGTGCACAAACGGTTGGTTTATTGCACAAGCAAAGCATGCGTTTATATCAGTTACATGAGCGTTTACATACACTAATAGATTCTTTAGATAAAACGGTAAAGACGATTTCGTTAGGAGACACTACGGCTACATCTGTTAAAGAAAAGTTGAGTAAGTTGGACTTATTTAAAAGAGAGATTGTAGAACTCAATAGAAAATCAATTTTCTTTGATGAGTTTAAATACCGTAGACGCGTTAGTGATTTATATGTAAGTGTTGCTAATGGACTTGAGCCACTTTCTCCTATTCAAGAAAAAGGAATCGCTGTTTTAGAAGATCAGTTTTTAGTTTTCCAAAAACGCTTTTTTGACTTGATTAAATAGTGATTGTGGGGCACCTATTAACTTTTAACAGTGGTTTGTAAGCTGTTACGGGGTTTTATTGTGGTATGATTAAACATTAAAATATAAATTAGCGCTGTTCAATTAAATTTAGGCTCTAAAATTTATTGATGGCTATTATTGTTTTTTTGTTGCTTCATTGGTACCTATCCCTTTTTGGTCAAACATTTTATTTGCACCGTTATTCGGCACATAAAATGTTTACCATGTCTAAGTTTTGGGAGAAGTTCTGGTACATGTATACTTGGATAACGCAAGGAACCTCTTATTTAAATGCCCGTGCTTACGCGATACTGCACCGAATGCATCATGCATATAGTGATACGCAACTTGATCCCCACACGCCGCATTTTTTTAAGGAAGCGTTTACCATGAGAAAGTAACCCATCATTCACCCGTATTAATGTTGCTAGCCCTCGTAGGATTGGCTGCGCTACTTATACCTTTGCACCATAAGCTTGAACATTGGGCGGTGCATAAGTTAATTGAAAAAAATAAGCAGTCAAGATTAGAAGCAGCTAAAAAAACAATTGAGCAACTAGAAAAATCTGTATAAGTAAAAAGGGTTTAAAAGATAGCTACATTGACGTCTGTATTTTCGTCAATCTTATATTCTTTTTTTAATAGTTCTAGTAGTTCTACTGCTCTTTTGAAATGCCTGTCCACACTCACTAATAGCACGTTTTTTAGCGAATTATTAATATGGTTTAATCGATTGCCAAATTCAGTTAAAATGAGCGGGTCGGTGGTTAATAGTTTTGCATTGTCTGCCACCTCACCTGTTGTTACATTTATATAATATTTTTGATCAAAAATAGAGTAGGATTTTTCTCTTGCTTTAAATTTTAATTCATCAACAAAATTGCTATACTCTTTTAGATTGTCTGATTTTACCCAATAATCAGAAATTTTGTTACTAAGCTCTTGGTTTTCTACAAGTCGCATACCTCCTGCATTTTTTAATTGAGCAGAGGTTCGCTCACTTAAGTTCCATCTTAGTGCACCACCTGTTTTCAAATTTAAACGGTATAAAAGTTTAATTGTATTAACATTCCAAACATTATTGATTAGTAATGTATTGGTCGTATCTAATTTAGAAGTTTGAATGGTGTTATATTTTACCAAACTATTTAATATGGTGGTATCTTTTCGTAAGTCTTCGTAAAGACTTTGCATGTATTGTTTTTCACGATTCCCTTCAATTAAATGTTCCCGTTGATTTTCTGCAAAAAAGCCAAGCGTTACCGCTGCAAAAAGCATGATAAACTCTGTAACATATTCTTTCCATTTTTTTGGATGATGCGAGTGGTGATGTACTTCCATAACTTTTATTTTATTTTAAAATTCTTTTTTATTTAATTGAGAGAGAAGTTTTGTGTTTAGCTCTTTCGCTGTTTGTATTACATATAGGTAATACCCGCATCGACTTTCAATTTTATTTACTAATAACCTGAATTCTGGATCAATAATCCTTTTTCTTAAAGCGAGAATTGTTTTAAAGTCTTCTAACTGATCTGAACTTGATCTTGTCTGGAAGGGTAGCTTTTCAATTGAATTAATAACAAATCCATATCCAAAAGTTTTCCCAACAAATTCATTATAGTCATTGTCTAATAATGTATTGTTCACAACAAGTTTGCCATATAAAGCTTCATAATACTCTGCTATGAGCTTTTTTGTTTCATTATTTTTAATAAAACTTAAGCTACCGGAAGAAATAGTGTTTTTGTAAGAAGCATTGTTAATAAAGAGGGCTACACTAAATGTCGTATTTGAATATATTTTAACTACTGAATCTATTAGCTGATTTTCATTCATTTGATGATGACTAAATGCAAAAGACAGGTCTTTCATTTGCTCAAATTTTACCAAAGAATTACTGTACTCATCTATTCTTTTATTAATTTGAACTGAATCTTGTTTTAAATCATCAATCATAGCAATCAAATTCTGATTTTTATGATTATCAATAACTTGATGTTCCCTTATATTTTCGGCAAAAAAGCCCAGCGTAACGGCTGCAAATAGCATGATAAACTCCGTAATGTATTCCGACCATTTTTTCTTATGGGTAGGATGGTGCGGATGATGTACTTCCATAAATTAGACTATTTATTCAATTTATATTAATTGGATACTAAAATAACCAATAGCTGTGAATATAGCACAGCGAAATAAAACACCTAAACTACACCAAAATACCATTTTATTGGTGGGTACATTAAAGCCTACCCCAATACCAATACTTATCGGAGCTCCAACACTCATTGTTCCTAATAAGCCTAATCCAATAACGCCATATTTCTCCCAAATTTTTAAGACAAATCCTGGTTCTTTTGTTGCTTTATTGGATTTTGGTTTTCTAAACCTGCTTATCCATTTTTTTATGATGTCTCCTAGGTATGCAGCTACAAAAACACCTATTAGCCCCCCTAGTAAGCTGTAAGAAAAAATTTCTAAAGGGTGTAGTTTAAAGGCAAATCCAGCGGGAATTGCAGCATAAATTTCAAAAGTAGCTAAACCAATTACAGTAAGAATCTTGTACACCATTATTTTGCTCATTTATGCAGCGGCGCTAAGGTATCGATATGTAGTGGAAGTTTTACTCTTTTTAATTATGAATTTAAATTGGTCTATTAATTTATCAATGTGTATATAATTTGACTATTTTATCTTTCAAAAGCATCTTCTTTATATTTTTCATATTTTCAATATTCTTTGTTGATCGAATCTAATGATACATTAATTTAATAAAATATGATTTTCTCAAAACCTATTTCAATCGTTAAGAACACCTTCTCCCTTTGGTTTATTTACTTCATTATTTTGTGTCCAATTAGTACCTCTGCTCAAATAATTCAATCGTATGATGTGGTTATTTATGGTGGAACTTCTGCTGGAGTTTCTGCTGCCATCCAATGTTCTCGAATGGGTAAAAAAGTAATTTTAATTGAACCTACAAATCGAATGGGCGGACTAACCACTGGAGGATTAGGCAAAACGGATATTGGGAATAAGCAAGCGATTGGAGGTCTTGCTCGTGAGTTTTATCAAAATATCAAAAGATATTATCTAAAGCCTGAAAATTGGATTTGGGAAAAAAGGGAGGACTATACGGGCGTTGGTTACAACACTTTTAACGAGGATGCGATGTGGGCTTTTGAACCTTCCGTTGCATTAAAAGTATTTCTTGAAATGGTTAAAAATGAATCTAGTATTCACATTGTTTATAATCAACGATTAAACCGGAAAACAGGTGTAAAAAAGGAAAAGCAAGTTATAAAATCTATTCAGATGGAATCGGGACAAATTTACCAGGGTAAAATGTTTATGGATTGCACCTATGAAGGCGATTTGATGGCTGCTTCAGGTGTCAGCTATACCTTGGGCAGAGAAGCAAATAGTCAGTATGGTGAATCTTTAAACGGTGTTCAGGCAAATAATGTCAGTTTAACACTTCATAATAAAATATCCAGGAACGCAATTCATCATAATTTTATAGAAGGCGTGAGTCCTTATTTGGTTAAGGGGAATCCAAAGAGTGGTTTATTACCATTTGTGCGTGCTGAAAAGCCTGGGATTGATGGTCAGGCCGATCATAAAATTCAAGCTTATTGTTATCGTATGACTTTGACCAATCATCCTGAAAATCGTATTCCTTTCAAAAAACCTTTTGGTTATAAAGAATTAGAATATGAATTATTGTTTCGGAATTATGAAGCTGCCAAAGGTGACATTCGTAATATGTATAATTATGGAGATCCTTTAGTGCCTTGGATAAATTCCGCAATGCCAAACAGAAAAACAGATACCAATAATCAAAAGGGCTTTTCAACAGATTTTATTGGACAAAATTACCGTTACCCTGAAGCGAGTTATGATGAAAGGTTAAAAATTGCGGCGTTGCATAAAAAGTACCAACAAGGTCTAATGTGGACTTTGTCTTATCATCCTAGAATTCCTAAGCAAGTTCGTGATGTGGTTTCTCAATGGGGAACATGTAAAGACGAATTTATTACAGATGGTGGTTGGACTGACCAATTATATATTCGTGAAGCTAGAAGAATGGTGAGTGATTATGTGATGACCCAAAGAAATTGTGAGGCAATGGATGTTGCGCAAGATGTTATAGGACTGGGAGCATATCAGATGGATTCTCATCCCATTCAGCGGTACGTAGATGTAAATGGATTTGTTAAAAACGAAGGCAATGTAGAAGCGCATGTTGATGCACCTTTTCCAATTAGCTATAAATCAATCATTCCTAAAAAATCAGAAATAACTAATTTGTTTATACCAGTTTGCCTTTCATCTTCCCATATTGCTTATGGATCCATTCGAATGGAGCCTGTGTTTATGGTATTAGGTCAATCTGCAGCAATAGCAGCTAGTATTGCCATTGATAAAAATGTACAAACACAGGAGGTTTCCTACCCAGAATTACGTGCAGCTCTAATTAAAAATAATCAAATATTGAAATAGATTTATATTTCTCATATTTCACCTCTTTTAACACGTTTTAGGTGAAAACCTGGCACGGAACCTGGCCGGAATAAATTCTATCTCAAAATTCAAAAAGATAATATCAATTTAACAAGTTGGTAATATGCTGACACTAATTTGCTATTCAATTAAACAATACCAAATTGGCAGCACGAATCATTTCACTGAAAGATTTTTTCAAGCTGTTTCCTGATAACAGGATGATGGATACTTTACCATTAATTAAAGTAGAATTAATTGTGAAAATAAATTTTGACACCTTTGGTCAGGTTCAATTTACAGATGATAATGGAAGACCTTGGATTAAAGAGTTTGTGGGAAATAGTTGGTCAAAAGAAATTTATTTAAGACAACATAAGGAAATTATATTTAGGGTCTTTGTCAATAATACATTTTTACAAAAGGGAAGAAAAGTCACTCTAATTAAAAAAATAAATAACGAAGTTATCGATCAAAAAGATTTTGAATTAAGCAGTGACAAATTGTTTGAAGGGTGGTTTAGACTTGGTTAGTATATCTTAGTTAATATTATAGTAATAATTATCTAACATTTTGTTAATAGAGCATGAATAATTTTATCTCTTAAATTAACATCATGTCAAAGATTTTCTCTACAATCCTTGTTTTTTTTACGCTGCAAATTTGTAGTGCTCAATCAATTATCAATTTAAAAGTAATTGATAACGAAAAATTAAATATGCCAGGCGCAACTGTTAAATTGGTTCCTGGAAATTATTTTAAGGTTACCAACCAGCTTG
The DNA here is from genome assembly GCA_945860335.1 of Sediminibacterium ginsengisoli. Classification (GTDB taxonomy): domain Bacteria; phylum Bacteroidota; class Bacteroidia; order Chitinophagales; family Chitinophagaceae; genus Sediminibacterium; species Sediminibacterium ginsengisoli_B. The sequence continues at coordinate 10,928 of CAMAQW010000019.1, forward strand.
GAGTAGCTAGTTTTCAGCAAATCAAACCTGGAAATTATACTTTACAAATCTCATATGTAGGCTACCAACCTAAAGAATTAAAAGTCAATATCAAAGCTGGTGTAAATGAATTGACTGAGCAATTGACCGAAGGTGTTACTATCATGAAAGATGTATTAGTACTGGGTGACCGCTTAAAAGGCCAAGCAAAAGCGCTGAGTCAACAAAAAAATAATTTAAATATTACCAATATCGTTTCTTCTGATCAGATAGGTCGTTTCCCTGATGCTAATATTGGTGATGCATTAAAACGTATTCCCGGCATCACTATGCAAAACGATCAGGGAGAAGCAAGAAACATCATCATTAGAGGTATGGGACCAGAATTAAACTCAGTTACCTTTAATGGTGAGAGGGTTCCTTCGGCAGAGGGTGATAATAGAAGAATTCAGCTTGATTTGATTCCTTCCGATATGATTCAAACTATTGAAGTGAATAAAACATTGACTCCTGAAATGGATGCCGATGCTATTGGTGGATCAGTTAATTTAGTGAGTAGGGCTCCTTCAAACGGTCTTCGTTTATCAGGTACACTAGCAGGGGGTTATAATCCTATTCGTGATGGATTTATAGGAACAGGTAATTTTATTATCGGAAATAGAAGTAAAAATCAAAAAGTAGGATATTTAATTAATGGTTCAATTAATTCAAATGACTTTGGTTCTGACAACGTAGAGGCTGTTTGGTCTAAAAGTGCTGCTGGTAAAGTATTTGTATCTGATCATGATATCAGAACATATGATGTAAAGCGTGTTAGACGTTCATTATCTGCATCTTTTGATTTTAAATTGGCACCTTCTAGTACTATCAGTGTTGTTGGATCATACAATTGGCGCGATGATTTAGAAAATAGATACAGGCTAAGACATCGTTTTAGAGGTGGTGAAACTAATTTATTATATGATGCAGCTGGAAATATTACTGGTTATAACAATGGTGAAGTTTTACGACAAACAAAGGGTGGTATTAACAATGACAGAAGTGAGTCAAGAAGATTAGAGGATCAACGCGTAAGGTCATTACAAATTAAAGGTGATCATTTATTAGGAAAGGTAAAGATGGATTGGAGTGTGCAATATGCAAGAGCTTCAGAAAAAAGACCCAATGAAAGATATGTTTCAATGGGAAGAAGATCTATTCAGGTATCTCAAGACATCAAAGACCCATATTTTCCCTTATTAACAAGTACTACTGCTTTAAATGCATATACAAGATTGAATGAACTTACCGAAGAATTTCAAGACCAGTATGAAGAAGATTTAAATGCAAAACTTGGTTTTAGTATGCCATTATCAGATAATGGAAAAAGTATTTTGAAATATGGTTACAGGTTACGTACTAAAACAAAAGTACGTGCCAATAGCTTTTTTCAATATGCACCAATTGGTTCGAATGTTGCAAATTTTGCAAATATCACTTTGTTGAAGTTAGCAGATTTATCTAATCCTGGTTTTTACGCAGGTTCAAAATTTAACACTGGAAATTTCGTGGATGCTAATTTCTTAGGATCTATTAATTTTAAAGATGTAGCTAGCTTTAGAGAGACAGATGCGCCTGCAGAATATCTTGCTGGTAATTTTTCTGCAAAAGAAACGATTCAAGCTGGTTATTTACAGTTAAATCAGGAGTTTACCGATAAATTATCTATGGTTGCTGGTGTTAGATTAGAAAATACATCTTTAAACTATACTGGAAATATTGTTGAAAATGAAACAAGTTTAAGAGGAAAGGCTACCAACAAGAATAACTACCTCGATGTACTACCAAGTTTAAATTTTAGATACCAAGCAAGTGATAATCTTATTTGGAGATTGGCATACACCACGGGTATTGCTCGTCCAAAATATTTTGATTTAGTTCCCTATTTTAATGTGTTAACAAGTGATCAAGAATTAAGTGCTGGTAATCCAAGTTTAAAGCCAATTAGATCTAATAATGTAGACATCATGTTTGAAAAATACTTTAAGTCAATTGGTATCGTATCTGGTGGTATTTTTTACAAACACTTAAATAATTTCTTCTACACTTATAGAGACGAAACGTACAATAGACAAGAATTTGCAACTGATTTCCCTACAATTGCAAATAATCCAATTTTGGCAACTGACAATTGGCAGTTTTTACAAAGAAGAAATGGAAGTTCTGTGAATGTATTTGGTTACGAAATTGCATTTCAGCGTCAATTGGATTTTTTACCTGGATTTTGGAAAGGATTTGGTATCTATACAAACTATACCTATACAACATCAAAGGCAAAAGGTATTTTTGATGGATCTGGAAGTTTGATCAGAGAAAATGTTACTTTGCCTGGTACTGCACCACATATGTTTAACGGTTCGTTATCTTATGAAAATAAGAAATTAGTGTTACGACTTTCTGCTAATTTCACCTCTTCTTATGTAGATGATAGTGACGATGCAGGTTATAATGCAGATCCATTTTTTGATAGGTATTACGATAAGCAATTTTTCTTAGACTTTAACGGATCTTACGCCTTTACTAGAAAGTTGAGAATTTTCTCTGAAATTAATAATATCACCAATCAAGGCTTAAGATATTATCAAGGTATTAAAGAGCGCACAGCACAAACTGAGTTTTATGGTGCCCGTTTTAATATGGGTATTAAATTTGACTTAGTTAAATAAATTAATTTTTAAAGTAAAATGGTAGGCATAATTTTATGCCTACCATTTTTTATTTATGTATAATCCTAACCTTAAATATATCGTATTTCTTTATCTGTGTTTAATAAGCTGTGCCACCACCACAGATAAACCTTTGCAACCTATTGTAATTACAAAAGCTGTTTTTGGAGATAGTGATGATCCTGCAATATGGGTGCACGACCAATTTCCTGATAGTACCATCATTCTTGGCACAGATAAAGACAGTGAGAATGGAGGTATCTATGTTTTTGATATCCATGGAAAAATAGATTCGGTGCGATCTAAATTTAAAATGAAGCGTGTTAATAATATTGATATTGCAAATCATTTTAGCTATTTAGGCAAAGACATTGCAATTGCAGTGGCAACCGAAAGAGATAGGCATTCTATTCGAATTTATTCAATTCCACAAATGGAAAACATTGATGGCGGCGGGATAGAAGTATTTAAAGATGACAGTTTAAACTTACCAATGGGTATTGCTTTGTATACCAATCCAGAAAATAAAAAAGTATACGCCATCGTAGGAAGAAAAACAGGCCCCAATAATGGCTATTTATACCAGTACTTATTATATGATAGTAGTGGACTCGTAAAAGCCAAACTTGTTAGAAAATTTGGAAAATTTTCTGGTAAAAAAGAAATTGAATCTATTGCAGTTGATCATGAATTAGGGTATGTATATTATTCTGATGAGCAATATGGTATTCGAAAGTATTATGCACATCCTGACAGTAGTAATATTGAGTTAGCACTATTTGGACAAAATGATTTTAAGGAAGATAATGAGGGAATTTCAATTTATAAAAGTGCTAAAGACAGTGGTTATATTTTGGTAAGTGATCAATCTGCGCATGCATTTAATGTATACAGTCGCGAAGGCTATAATAATAAGCCCCACCAACATCGATTGGTTGGTAGGTTTACAGTAACTGCAAAAAATTCAGATGGTTCTGAAATATCGGCATCAAAATTACCAGGATTTGCACAAGGAATTTTTGTTGTAATGAGTGATGATAAAACTTTTCATTACTATAGTTGGGAGCAAATTAAGCAGCATTTGTTCTAGTTGATAAATGATTTACCACAAACAAAAAGGGTCCCAGCCGTATTATTGCTGAAACCCTTTACTGTATTGTGTGGGCCCACCAGGGCATGATCCTGGGACCCCCTGATTATGAG
>CAMAQW010000020.1 GCA_945860335.1 Sediminibacterium ginsengisoli
TGCTTCAGGGGCATTTGTTGTCGCAGTTACAGCTGTTGCCTCGGCACCAGTGCTGTCCTGAGCATCTGCGTTTAATTGTTTACGGAAAATTTGCATAAAATAACCCCGATGGTTTAATGAATTCGGGGGTGCAAAAGTATGAAAAAAGGGGTAAAAAAACCATCAAATACCCAATAAATAATGGATTTTAAGCATTTTTTGCTGCGTCGGCAATTGACTTGGCGGCAATCCAGCCAGAGGTCCAAGCATTTTGAAAATTAAAGCCTCCTGTAATACCATCGATATCCATAATTTCACCCGCAAAATAGAGCCCTTTGTGGAGCTTACTTTGCATGGTATTAGCGTCTATTTCGGACAGTTTTACACCACCACAAGTAACAAACTCTTCTTTAAACGTGGTTTTACCCGCCACTTTACATTCAAAGCCCGTTAATGCCATAATGAGTTTATTTTGACTAGCCGATGCAAGCGTTGCCCAGCTGGCTCCGGCATCAATCCCAGAAACGGATAGTAAATGTAACCATAGCCTACTAGGAAGTTCAAATGGATTGCGTCCACCCATTTTACCATTCCCCTCCTCAGCTCTAATTAAGGGCCAAGCCGTGCGTAAATCCTGCTCTGCATAAGTAGGAATCCAGTTAACCCGAATGGTAAACTGATAACCCAAATTTGCAAGTTCTCTAGCGCCCCAAGCCGAGCATTTTAAAATAGCAGGTCCGCTCATACCCCAATGCGTAATAAGAAGTGGGCCTGTTGCGGAAATTTTAGTACCGCTAATTTTTACCTGTGCTTCTGGAACACTTACTCCCATAAGTTCCGTGATAGGATTACCTGGCATGTTAAACGTAAAAAGTGACGGAACAGGCGTTTCAATGGAATGACCGGTGTTTGTAACAATATCAAATTGAGACGCTTTTGGAAATCCGCCTGTTGCCAAACAAACATAATGAGCGTCTATATTTTCTTTGTCCGTTATGAGTGTGAATCCTCCACCCTCTTTAGTAGTAATTTTTTCTACCCCAGTTTGTACCTGTACTTGTACTTTGTATTTGTCTGCTTCTTTTAACAAACAATCAATAATGGTTTGCGAATCATTGGTTGTTGGAAACATTCTACCATCTGCTTCTGTTTTTAAATCTACGCCACGAGACGCAAACCACTCGATGGTGTCTGTCGTATTAAACCAATGAAATGTTTTCTTTAAAAAATTTTGACCGCGCGGATATTTTTGTACGAGTTCCGGAAGTTCAAAACAAGCGTGTGTTGTATTGCAACGACCACCGCCACTCACCTTAACTTTTGCGAGTAATTTGTTGGACTTTTCTACAAGTAAAACTTGCAAGCCCGGATGCAAACGAGCTGCATTTACTGCACAAAAAAAACCTGCAGCACCACCACCTATTACTACTAATTTTTCATGCATGGTAGTTGTATAAAATATTAATAGTAGCTACTATTTAAATTTGTATTTGCTTTTTCTGCAGTTTCGATGATGCTAAAATCAGATAAAATAAGTGCCTCGTTTCTTTTTACACAAATATCATGTTCAAAGTGAACAGATACTTTTCCGTCCTGTGTTTTTACGGTCCAGCCGTCATCGTCGGTGTATACTTTATGCGTACCTAAATTAATCATGGGCTCAATAGCAAGTACTAAATTTTCTTTAAGCTTAGGGCCATTACCACGCTTGCCATAGTTAGGTACTTGCGGGTCTTCGTGTAAGTTTCTGCCAAGCCCATGCCCTACTAATTCACGCACAACACCGAACCCATGCTTGAATTCGGTATGTTCCTGAATCGCATAAGAGATATCACCAATGCGGTTATTTACCGTTGCTTTTTCAATTCCTTTGTAGAGTGATTCTTTGGTCACTTTTACAAGGTTTAAGATTTCTGGCGCTACTTCTCCAACAATAAAACTATACGCATGATCACCATGCCATCCGTTTAAAATAACGCCTAAATCGATAGAAACTATGTCGCCATTTTTGATGGGCGTTTCATTTGGAAATCCATGCACCACTACATCATTAACAGAAGCACAAATATTAAATGGATACCCTCTATAATTAAAAAATGAAGGCACTGCACCGTGGTCTTTTACCACCGTTTCACACAACTTATCTATTTGCAAAGTAGTGGTGCCTGGTTTAATAAAAGCAGCTACTTCTGAAAGTGCTTTACTCACTAGCAAAGCAGCCTCTTTCATGAGTGCTACTTCTGCTTCGGTTTTATACATCATACCAATATTTCTTCGGGTCATTGTTAAAAAAGAAAACCTGTCAGGCCACAAGCACTGACAGGTTTTATTATCGTTTTGTCAAATAATATTACATGCCACTTGCAGTATCAACTTGTCTGCCCTGTACACGTCCACCTTCCATTAATCCATCGTACTGACGCATTAATAAATAGGTTTCAATTTGTTGAAGTGTATCAAGCACAACGCCTACCATAATTAATAATGAAGTGCCTCCAAAGAAAGAGCTAAATCCTTGCGTTACACCTAAGCGTTGTGCAAAGCCAGGCATAATACCTACAAGTGCTAAAAAGATAGCGCCTGGTAAAGTAATTTTGTCCATGATAGCTCCAATATAATCGGCAGTAGGTTGTCCTGGTTTAACACCTGGTACAAATCCGTTATTGCGTTTTAAATCTTCAGAGATTTGTTTTGGATTAAAGATAAGAGCTGTATAAAGGAAAGTAAATCCAATTACCATGATAGAATAGATTGCCATATAAGGCCAACTACTATGGTCATTGAATACTTTTACAATCCCTTGTGCCGAATCTAAATTGGTAAAAGAAACAAGCGTTGGTAAGAACATAATTGCTTGCGCAAAAATGATTGGCATTACACCTGCGCTGTTTACTTTAACAGGTAAAAATTGACGTGCACCACCAAATTGACGGCTACCAACAATTTGTTTTGCATAGTTCACCGCAATTTTACGAACCCCTTGTACAAGTACAATAAGACCCATAATTATGGTTACTAAAATAGCAACTTCAATTAAAAATATTAAAAGTCCACCGCCGCCTTTTTGGCCCTTTGCGCTAAACTCCTGAATAATAGATTGTGGTAAACGAGCTAAGATACCCACCATGATAATGATAGAAGTACCATTACCTAAACCTTTGTCCTGGATTTTTTCACCTAACCACATTACAAACAAAGTACCTGCTGTTAATGTGATAACGGTAGAGAACCAGAAATAAGGCGCATACGCTGCAATGATTGCTGGCGCATAACCTGGACTGTTTAAATAAGCAACGTAAGCACCAGCTTGGAACGCTGTAACAATCACTGTTAGGTAACGTGTCCATTGGTTGATTTTTTTACGTCCGCTATCTCCTTCTTTCTGAATTTTTTGCAACTGAGGAACCAAGATGGTCATTAACTGCATAAAAATAGAAGCAGAAATGTAAGGCATGATACCAAGTGCTAAAATAGATGCTTGAGAAAATGCACCACCTGCAAACATATCAAATATGCCAAGTAGGCCATTGCCTTGAGCAGCAGCAGAAGCCGCTTCTATTTTATTAGGATCGATACCAGGAAGGGTAATTTGCGTACCTAAACGGTATGTTAGTACAAGGGCAAGCGTAACAACAATTTTGTTACGTAGCTCATCAATTGCCCAGATATGTTTTAATGTTTGAATTAGTTTTTTCACTTAAATCAATTGTAGCGTTAATAGTATTTACCATGGCTAAGCCATTGGCAATTTACGGGAAATTACTTTACAATTTCAAGGGTTCCGCCTGAAGCTTCAACAGCAGCTTTTGCCTTGTCACTTGCAGCATTCACCTTAAATGTAAGTTTAGCCTTTAATTCGCCATTTGCTAATACTTTTACACGATCCGTACGGCTAATTAAACCGTTGATGTATAAATTTTCTAAGCTAAATTCAGTGAAACCATATTTTTCAACCAATTGATCGATTTGACCAAGGTTAAACACTTTAAATTCGATACGATTGTTGTTCTTGAAGCCACGCTTAGGAACACGACGCTGAATAGGCATCTGACCACCTTCGTGACCCATTTTGCTTTTGTAACCGGCACGGCTTTGACCACCTTTGTTACCTTTTGTAGAAGTACCACCTTTACCAGATGCTTCACCACGACCAATACGGATTGCTTTGTGCGTAGATCCTTCTGCTGGCTTTAAATTGTGTAGTTTCATGTTTGTTTGATTTTGAACTTACGGGGTATCACCCCTCGCAATTATTAAATAATAAAAATTATGAGTATCAAATTAAATAAAAATGAATCAATTGAAAAATTGACTCATTTTTATAATAACGTATACATGCTTTAAAAAGTATTAAGCGACCTCTTCTACTTTTACTAAATGGCTTACTTTGTTAACCATTCCTAAAATTTGAGGAGTTGCTTCCACTTCTTTAGATGCATTTAGTTTTCTAAGACCTAATGCAATTAAAGTTTGTTTTTGGCGCTCAGATCTGTCAATACCACTCTTGATCTGAGTTATTTTAATTTTTTTCATAACCAGAGGTTTTATCCGTTAAAAACTTTGCTTAGTTTAACACTACGTGTTTTTGCTACTTGTACAGGCTCTCTTAAAAGGCTTAATGCTTTTAAAGTTGCTTTTACCACGTTATGTGGATTTGCAGAACCTAAACTTTTTGCTAATACGTCAGTTACACCTGCGCTTTCAAGTACTGCACGCATGCTACCACCTGCGATTACACCCGCACCGTGTGCTGCTGGCTTAATCAACACTTTAGCAGCACCTTGCTTAGCCCATTGTTCGTGCGGAATAGTTCCGTGCATAACAGGGACTTTCAAAAGGTTTTTCTTTGCATCATCAATACCTTTTGCAATTGCTTCTTGTACTTCTTTTGCTTTACCCAAACCTTGTCCTACAACACCATTTTCATTACCTACTACCACAAGAGCTGAGAAGCTGAATGTACGTCCACCTTTAGTGGTTTTAACCACGCGATTAATGGCAACTACTTTTTCTTTAAGTTCCACATCGCCAGTGGCTTTTACCTTATTTACGTTTAATTTAGACATTTATCTAACGATTAATTGTTGTTAGCAAAATTAGAATTGAAGACCGGCTTCTCTCGCACCATCAGCCACAGACTTAACACGGCCATGATACAAATTACCACCTCTATCAAAAACTACAGCAGTTAAGCCAAGTTCGATAGCTTTACGAGCAACTGCTGCGCCTACTAACTTAGATTTTTCAATCTTAGTGATTTTTTGAGCAGCAATATCTTTATCTCTTGAAGATGCAGATGCAAGTGTTACACTGTTGTCGTCATCTATTAACTGAGCATAGATTTCGGCATTGCTTCTGAATACAGACAAGCGAGGCTTTACAGCAGTACCTTGCACCTTTTTGCGGATGCGGTATCTGATTTTTTGCCTTTGAATTAATTTACCCATTGTATTTCTGTTTGAAACCTCCGATTCGGCCGGAGATTGTTGATTATTTTATTAGTTATTGATCTTAGCTTATTTACCAGCAGCTTTACCAGCTTTTCTTCTAAGAATTTCACCAGCGTATTTAACACCTTTACCTTTGTACGGCTCTGGCTTACGTAGGCTTCTTAATTTTGCAGCCACCTGACCAATTAATTGCTTGTCGATACCTTCTAAGAAAATTTTAGGGTTTTGACCCTTTTCTGTGGTGGTAGCAACTTTTAATTCGCTAGGGATTTCAAAAATAATATTGTGAGAATAACCAAGTGCTAAGTCTAAAACGTTACCAGTGCTGGCAGCTTTAAAACCCACACCCACTAATTCTAATTCTTTTTTATAACCTTCAGTTACACCTTTTACAAGGTTGCTGATGAGTGAACGGTATAAACCGTGCATAGCTCTGTGACGGATTTGCTCGGTTGGACGAGAAACAACTACTTCTGTTTCACCAACTGTTACAATGATATCTCTATCTACTGTTTCTTTTAATTCGCCTTTAGGACCTTTTACAGTCACTACGTTTTCTTTGCTTACCGTTACTGTAACTCCTGAAGGAATTGCAATCGGGGCTTTACCAATACGAGACATAGTCGATGTTGTTTAATTTGTTAATTGAATCCGGCACTGTGTTCTGCTCCGACTAAAAAGCATAATTGTCCGTGTCGGTGATTATTTTAGTAGATATAGCAAAGTACTTCGCCACCTACGTTTGCAGCTTTTGCTTGCTTGTCTGTCAATACTCCTTTTGAAGTACTTAAGATAGCAATACCTAAACCGTTGATTACACGCTTAATTTCTGAAGGCTTAGCGTACTGGCGTAAACCTGGACGGCTAATTCTTTCGAGTGTACGGATAGCAGGTTGCTTGGTATTTTCATCGTATTTTAATGCGATTTTGATAACACCTTGCTTGTTATCTTCTTCAAACTTATACTTAAGTACATAACCTTGATTGTATAAAATCTCAGTCATACGCTTTTTTAAATTAGAGGCAGGGATTTCTACCATTCTGTGACCGGCCATTTGCGCGTTACGAATTCTCGTTAAGAAATCTGCTATTGGATCAGTTACCATTTTTATTAAAATTAAATCAGTTCAAAATTTGTTTACTAAAACTTGCCGAATACTACCAGCTCGCCTTTTTTACACCAGGAATCATTCCGTTAAGCGCCATATCACGGAACATAATTCTTGAGAGACCAAAGTATCTCATATATCCTTTAGGACGACCGGTTAATTGACAACGGTTTTTTAAGCGAACAGGAGACGCATTTTTAGGAAGAAGGTCAAGAGCTGCATAATCACCTGCCTCTTTTAAAGCGGCACGCTTTTCTGCAAATTTAGCGACCATTTTCTCGCGCTTTCTTTGTCTGGCTTTTACTGATTCTTTTGCCATGTTTTATTTATTTGGGTTTGAGTAGGTTCCGGTGATTGCGTTATTACAAAGCCGGCTGCTACCAGTTTTTTTTTAATTAGTTAGTTTCTTTTTTGGTTCCCTTGAATGGCATACCTAATTCTTTTAATAACTCATACGCTTCTTCGTTGGTTTGCGCAGTTGTTACAAAAGTGATATCCATACCAGTGATCTTTGTGATTTTATCGATATCGATTTCAGGGAAAATGATTTGCTCAGTAACACCTAATGTATAGTTGCCACGGCCATCAAAAGCCTTATCGCTAATACCTTTGAAATCACGTACACGTGGAAGTGCAACAGATACTAAACGATCCAAAAATTCGTACATTTTCTCACCTCTTAAAGTTACGCGAGCTCCAATTGGCATACCCTTACGTAATTTAAAGTTTGAGATATCTTTTTTAGACATGGTAGGAACAGCTTTCTGACCAGTGATCATTACTAACTCATCTACAGCGATGTCAATTAATTTCTTATCGTTTACCGCACCATTAACGCCACGGTTGATACAAATTTTTTCTAATTTAGGAGCTTGCATAACAGTTTTGTATGCAAACTTTTTCATTAAAGCAGGGATCACTTCTTTAGTGTACTTGTCTGCTAATCTTGGAGTATATTTTACTGTGCTCATTATTTAATTACCTCCCCTGATTTTTTAGATACACGAACTAATTTACCATTCTCGCGTGTACGCGTAGCTTTGGTAGGTTGACTCGTTTTAGCGTCCCATAACATAATGTTACTAATGTTAATAGGGGCTTCAACTTTAACGATACCACCTTTTGTATTTTGTGCAGAAGGTTTCGTATGTTTTGTAACGATATTAACGCCTTCTACTACTACACGGCCTTTATCTACAATAACTTCTAACACCTTACGAGGCTTTTTCAAGTCCTTGTCATCACCGGCGATTACCACAACGGTATCCCCTTTTTTGATGTTGAATTTAGGTTTGAATCTTGTACTCATTGTTTTTAACTTAAACGTCTATTAATGACTTATTATTATAATACTTCTGGAGCTAATGAAATAATCTTCATGTAACCTGCGTCACGAAGTTCACGAGCTACTGGTCCAAAAATACGTGTACCGCGTGGTTCGTCTGAATTGTTTAACAACACAACAGCGTTGTCATCGAAACGGATATAAGAACCATCTTTACGACGTAATTTATTTTTAGTACGCACGATAACTGCTTTAGATACCGTACCTTTTTTAATACCGCCTGCAGGGATTGCACTTTTAACAGTTACGACAATTTTATCACCAATTTTGGCGTAATCTTGACCACTGTTACCAAGTACCTTAATACAAAGGACTTCTTTTGCACCACTGTTATCAGCTACATTCAATCTACTTTCTTGCTGAATCATTTTTTTAGCTTTTAGCTGTTAGATCTATCACTTTTTTAGCGACAGAAGAATGTTTATTTTTCAGAGGCTACAACCGTATAATTACTCATGGACGGTGTGCAGCATGAAGCCCTAGGGCCTATTTTGCTTTTTCGATAATTTCAACGAGTCTCCAACGCTTAGTTTTACTAAGTGGACGCGTTTCCATTATTTTTACTACGTCTCCAATACCGCACTCTCCTTTTTCGTCGTGTGCGTGGAACTTTGTTGTTTTCTTTACGAACTTACCGTAGATAGGGTGTTTTACTTTTCTTTCTACAGCAACTGTAATGGTTTTATCCATTTTATCGCTAGTTACTAGCCCAGTTCTCGTTTTACGTAAATTTCTTACTTCAGCCATTGTTTTTTATTTATGGTTTAGATATCCAATTAGATACCCAATTCTTTTTTCTTCAATTGCGTTTTAATACGAGCAATGTCTCTACGAAGCGCGCGAATGTTCATCGGGTTTTCGAGTGGAGAAATTGCGTGAGCGAACTCAAGTTTTTTCAATCTTAATTGATCTTCTTGAATTTTAGCCTGAAGGTCCTGAACGTTCATGTCCTGTAGGCTTTTGTTAAAATCGTATGATGTCTTGTTTGCCATTGCAAATTGTATTTAAAATTAAGCTTGCAAATCCCTTCTAGTAACGAATTTGGTTTTGATAGGTAGCTTTTGAGCCGCTAAGCCCATTGCCTCCTGTGCTACTTGAGCTGTAACACCGTCGCACTCAAAAATGATGCGTCCTGGTTCAACTACAGCAGCCCAATACTCAGGGTTACCTTTACCTTTACCCATTCTCACCTCTGCAGGCTTATGTGTAATAATTTTATCAGGAAATACGCGGATCCACACGTTACCTTCTCTTTTCATAGCACGTGTCATTGCTTGACGAGCAGATTCAATCTGACGGTTTGTTAACCAGATTGGCTCTAATGCTTTTAAAGCGAATGAACCGAATGAAATGGAAGTGCCACGCTTAGCCACTTCGCGTATGCGGCCTTTTTGCTGCTTCCTGTGTTTACTTCTTTTAGGCTGTAACATTTATTTCAATTTGAAAATTCAAAAATTGTCAATTCTTTGTTGTACAAAGGATATTATCCTCTGCGTTCTGGACGAGCACCACCACGGTTGTTATCTCTTCCACCACCTGGTCTGCGATCATCTCTTCTGTCGCCACCTGGTCTGCGCTCTTCTCCACCTCTTCTTTCGCTCATGTCATTTTTGCCACCAACGAAGTTTGGATTTAATTCACGCTTACCAAGAACTTCACCTTTACAGATCCATACTTTGATACCGATTTTACCGTAAACGGTTTGTGCAAATACGTTTGCATAATCGATATCCATACGGAAAGTATGTAGAGGTACACGACCTTGTTTAAATTCTTCAGAACGTGCGATTTCTGCGCCGCCTAAACGACCGCTTAATTTTACTTTGATACCTTCTGCACCCATACGTAAAGTAGAGGCAATAGACATTTTAGTAGCACGCTTAAAGTTGATACGATTTTCGATTTGACGAGCAATTGTATCTCCTACGATTTGTGCGTCTAATTCTGGACGACGAATCTCTAGGATGTTAATTTGAACATCATCTTTTTTCGTTAAGTTTTTCAACTCTTCTTTGATACGATCAACTTCTCCACCGCCTTTACCGATGATGATACCAGGCTTAGAGGTATGTATCGTTACAATTAACTTACCAAGGGTACGCTCAATTACGATTTTAGCGATACCGCCCTTGTTGATACGGGCATTTAGGTAAGTACGGATCTTATGATCCTCAATCAACTTATTAGCATAGTCTTTTTTAGAACCATACCAGTTGCTGTCCCATCCGCGGATGATACCTAACCTGTTACCAATTGGATTTGCTTTCTGACCCATATAGTGGTTTTACAATTAGTTTTTAGAATCTACGATTAATGTTACATGATTGCTGCGCTTACGAACTCTGTAACCGCGGCCTTGTGGAGCTGGACGCATGCGTTTTAAAACACGGCCACCGTCTACAAATACAGTTTTTACAATCAAGCTGCTATCTGCAGCACTTGCGCCATTGTTTTTTTGTTCCCAGTTGTTGATGGCACTTTTTAGCAATTTAGCCAAAGGCACTGCGTTGTGCTGTGGGTGGAATTCTAGAATCGCCAAAGCTTTTTCTACTTCCATTCCACGGATCACATCAGCAAGCAAACGCATTTTGCGCGGCCCTGTTGGATAATTGTTCAGTTTAGCTACTGCTTCCATTTCTTTTTAGTTTGACGTTTGAAGTAAACTTAACGTTTACTTCTTACTGTTTATTTTTTAGTTCCTGCGTGTCCTCTGAAGTTACGAGTAGGTGAAAATTCACCCAATTTGTGACCTACCATGAATTCTGTTACATACACTGGAATAAATTTATTTCCATTGTGTACTGCAAAAGTGTGGCCTACAAAATCAGGAGTGATTGTACTTCTACGACTCCAAGTTTTGATCACGCCTTTCTTTGCTGAACCATCATTGATCGCTAAAACCTTTGTTTCAAGGTTGGCATCAACGTAAGGACCTTTTTTAATCGAACGACCCATATTTATGAGTTAATTGAGTTATGATAAATATTATAATTTGAAAATGACTTTTAATTATTTAGCGAGCTTTTTACCGTCTCTGCGTTGGATAATTAATTTATCACTTCCTTTTCCTTTTGTTCTTGTTTTTTCACCTTTTGCATACTTACCAGTTCTGCTGCGTGGGTGACCACCTGAAGCTCTACCTTCACCACCTCCCATCGGGTGATCTACTGGGTTCATGGCAACACCACGAACACGAGGGCGAATACCTTTCCAACGATTCTTACCGGCTTTACCAGCAGTTTCGAGGTTGTGATCGCTATTTGAAACCACACCAACTGTTGCATAACAATTGATAAGAACTTTACGAAGTTCGCCAGAAGGCATTTTTAACACACCGTACTTTTCTTCTTTGTTTGCAAGCTGTGCAGATCCACCAGCACTGCGCACCATCTTACCACCTTGACCAGGTTGTAATTCGATGTTGTGAATAGTGGTACCTAATGGCATGCTCTTTAAAGGAAGTGCGTTACCTAATTCTGGAGCAACAGCGTCACCAGCAATAACAGTAGCACCTACTTGTAAACCTTGTGGAGCAATGATGTAACGCTTTTCTCCGTCGGTGTATTGTAATAAAGCAATAAACGCTGTACGGTTTGGATCGTACTCAATTGATACTACAGTAGCTGCGATATCACGCTTGTCTCTTTTGAAATCAACAATACGATAATGGTGCTTGCTTCCACCGCCCATGTAACGCATTACACGACGACCTTGGAAGTTACGGCCAGCCGTTTTCTTCTGTGGTTCTAACAAACTCTTTTCAGGTTTGTTGGTGGTGATTTCAGCATAAGCATTTCCAATTCTCCAGCGAGTTCCGGCGGTAATTGGTTTGTACTTTTTAAGTGGCATTTTCTATTTGTTTAAATGCAGAATTCTCAGCTCTGCGTACTATAAATTAAATATTTGCGTATAAGTCAATTGTTTCGCCTTCGGCAACAGTAACGAATGCTTTTTTATAAGCAGACTTCATACCTTGAATAAAACCAGCTTTTGTATAGCGTGCTTTATTTTTACCTGGAGCAACAGCAGTGTTCACATCTACAACATTTACACCATAGAAAGTTTCTACTGCTTTTTTAATTTCTAATTTGTTGGCCTTACGATCTACTTTAAAAGCATACTTTCTCAAAGTTTCTTGTTGAGCATTTGCTTTTTCAGTTAATATAGGCTTTATCAATACGTCGGTCGGTTTCATTTTATTTGTGTTGAAACGTTTCTAAAATTATTATGCTGCTGCTTCCTCTTCTGTGAAGATTTTAGCAGTTGCTTCTGTGATTACTAATACGTCAGCGTTCATGATTTCGTAAGTGTTGATGTCAGCTAATAAACTGCTAGCAACATTAGGAACGTTACGTGTGCTTAGGTATAAATTATCATTGTATTCAGGTAAAACAAACAAAGACTTTTTATTAGAAAGGCTTAAGTTTTTCATCACCTCTACTAATGTTTTTGTTTTAGGAACATCCATTGTGATGTCTTCAACAACAACGATTGCATTTTCTTTTGCTTTGTAACTTAAAGCAGAAAGTTTAGCAAGGTCTTTTACTTTACGATTTAATTTGAAATCGTAAGAGTGTGGTTTTGGACCAAAAATGGTACCACCACCCTTGTATAATGGGTTACGGATATTACCCTTACGAGCACCACCCGTTCCTTTTTGCTTATGTAACTTACGGCTAGCACCTTGTACTTCTGCACGTGTTTTAACTTTGTGCGTACCAGTACGGCCCGCAGCCAAATATTGCTTTACAGCCAGATAGATCACGTGATCATTTGGCTCGATACCGAAAATCTCAGCTGGTAATTCTACCGTTCTGCCGGTTTTCTGTCCTTTTATATTTAATACATCTACTTGCATGGTAATTTTGAATTAGGTGTGATTACTTCTGGATTAAAACGATAGAACCATTGTGACCAGGTACTGAACCAGTAACTAGGATATAATTCTTTTCTGGGAAAATTTTAACCACTTTAAGACCCTTCATTTTAACACGGTCTCCACCCATACGGCCGGCCATTCTCATGCCCTTGAATACGCGTGCTGGATAAGAAGAACCACCGATAGATCCTGGTGCGCGTTGACGATCGTGCTGACCGTGTGATGCTTCACCAACACCAGAAAATCCATGGCGCTTTACAACACCTTGGAAACCTTTACCCTTAGTGGTACCAACTATTTCAACTTCGTCACCTTCAGAAAAAATATCCAAAGTAACGGTCTCGCCTAGTTGCTTTTCTATAGAATAATTACGGAATTCTTTTACGAATTTCTTAGCTGAAGTTTGGGCTTTTGCGTAGTGATTAAGCTCGGCTTTAGTAGCGTGCTTGTCTTTTTTGTCGCCAAATGCTAGTTGAAGTGCAGTGTACCCATCAATATCTTGGGTTTTCACTTGAGTTACGGTACATGGACCAGCTTCGATAATGGTACAAGCAGTTTGCTTGCCATCTTCTTGGAAGATGCTGGTCATCCCGATTTTTTTACCAATAATTCCTTTCATCGTGTTGCGGTTTATGCCCCGCATAGGTTATAGAGGACATCCTGCCGATGAAAGCGGGATTCAATCCTTGTTTGCCACCGACCTTTTCCTTTGTTTTCAATATGTTGTAAAAACAATTGAAGCGGAAGTACCGGTAGTAAACAAACCTCGAAGGGCCTGTTTATATGTATGATTTACTTGCTTTATGCAAGCAAACCTTTTTATTTTTATCAGAGCTGTTTTCCAATGACTGGTTAATTAAAACGAGTTGTTGTTGACAGTTGACGAATTTATAAGAACTCTTGTGATGGTTTATCTTAGGCAGTTGCAGTTAAGCAGCTAAGACAGCTTATCAAGCTTTAATTTCAACTTCTACACCAGAAGGCAAGTCTAATTTACTTAGCGCATCTACAGTTTTTGAAGAAGACGTGTAAATATCCAACAAACGCTTGTGCGTTGCGAGTTGGAATTGCTCACGGCTTTTCTTATTTACGTGTGGTGAACGAAGAACAGTAAAGATTCTTTTGTGTGTTGGCAAAGGAATAGGACCTGTTACTACGGCACCTGTGCTGCGTACAGTTTTTACGATTTTTTCTGCAGATTTATCTACTAGATTGTGATCGTAAGATTGTAATTTGATTCTGATTCGTTGAGACATAGTCGAAACCCAATTTTCTTATTGGGGTTGCAAAGGTAAGGGACTGTAATCAGATGGTCAAGAAAAAAACAATAATTTTTAAGAAAAAAGCTGTTTTTTTTCAAAATAGTTAAAAAAACAAGCCCCACTCCGATTTGGAGCAGGGCTTGGGCTTTAAAACACTTATAAATCAATAAGATAGTTACCTTATTCTTCGATTTTAACTTTACCCTTGTTTTTCGCCATTACCTCTTCAGCAACGTTGTTTGGTGCTGGGTTGTAATGAGAGAACTCCATGGTTGAAGTAGCACGTCCAGAAGACAATGAACGAAGTTGGGTTACATAACCAAACATTTCACTAAGTGGCACTTTCGCCTTGATAACTTGTAAGTTAGCACGGCTGTCCATACCTTCCAGCATACCACGGCGACGGTTTAAGTCACCAGTAACGTCTCCCATGTACTGATCAGGTGTTAACACCTCAACTTTCATGATTGGCTCAAGTAAAGTTGGTTTAGCTCTGCGACCCGCTTCGCGGAAGGCAGATTTAGCACACAATTCAAAAGACATAGAATCAGAATCCACATCGTGGTATGAACCATCAAATACACGCACTTTCATGTTATTCACTGGATAACCAGCTAAAACACCTGTACCCATTGAAGTTTCAAAACCTTTTTGGATCGCTGGAACAAATTCTTTAGGGATAGAACCACCAAACAAATCGTTTACGAATTGGAAATGCTTGCCTTC
>CAMAQW010000021.1 GCA_945860335.1 Sediminibacterium ginsengisoli
TGTTTAGCTGCAGTTTTACTTGTGGTGGGATATAAACTAGCTAAAGTTTCCTTGTTCAAGCAAATGTATAAACTGGGTTGGGAGCAATTTATCCCTTTTATAATCACAGTAGTAGCCATCCAATTTTCAGATTTATTAAAAGGTATTGCGCTAGGTATGGTAGTAGCCATCTTTTATATTTTACGTGCTAATTACAGAAGAGATTATTTAATTCATCAAGACAAACAAAAAGAAGGTGGCTTAATTACGATTCGTTTAACTGAGCATGTAACATTCTTGAATAAGGGTAGCTTAGCTATTAAATTAGCTGAAATAGAAAATGGAAGTCATGTTATTATTGATGGTACAAATGCGCACTATATAGATTTAGATATTTTAGAAATCATCTACAATTTTAAAGAAACATCTGTCGATAAAAATATCAATGTAGAACTTGTACACGTGCCTGCATTTAAAGGCAGCTTTGGACACTAAAGCGTTTATTAACGGTAATGATTACGAACAATATATTCTAAACATCTTGCTCCGAGTCGGGCAGTGGCATTATCCTGATCAAATACAGGGTTTAATTCAACGATATCAAAACTTAATAACTTGTTTGATCGAATTATTAAATCCAGTGATTTAAAAACAATTTCCGGCGTAAATCCAAGAGGTGACGGCGCAGAAACGCCTGGTGCAAACGCCGAAGAAAATCCATCTAAATCTATACTTACGTATACCTTATCAACGGATTGTAAAAACTGAGAAATGGAAGTTTCTACAAGTCCCCAATGAGCAAGGTTAAATTGCTCGATTTCTAAATAATTACAACCAATATCAGATGCCGTTTCAAAAAGTGTTTTTGGATTGGCTGCCTTTTGAATACCAAGAACTAAATAATTAAACTGTTCTGGAAATTGATGTGCAATTTGCAAAAAAGGAGAGCCTGAATGTCCTTTTCCATCTAATAATGGGCGTATGTCAAAATGAGCATCAAAATTAATTATACCAACGGTTTCGCCAGTATTTGCTAGATGTTTTTGAATACCTAAAAAATGCGGATAGGCTGCGTCGTGGCCACCTCCTAAAATAACAGGTAAATAATTCTGTTGCAAACAAGCGTAAATGGTATCGCGCATTAATAATTGAGCGGCATCGATATTGCTATCTTCTACAACGATATTTCCATAATCATAAATAGACAGGTTGTTGTTTACGTGATTGGCAAGAGGCCCCAACATTTTTCGGATACAATCAGGCCCATTTTTAGTACCACTTCTACCCCCATTATTTATAACACCCGCATCAACAGCGTAACCTAACAATGCAATCTTAGCATCTTCGCCTCCTTTGATTGCTAAATCATCAACTAGCTGCACTAGTTCATGCCAATACAACTGATTATCAGAATTTCGGCCCTGCCAATTCGAAGAAGACGGATTAACGTGATGCTTCATAACAATTATTGAATATGCTGTAACAAATTTTCATCAACCAAATTAGGTATGGTCACTGTTAAATTAGGACTTCTTTTCATTTCACGTTCTATGGCTTCGAGTGAGCCTGTATTTCTAGCCCAGGCCCTGCGTGCGATACCATTGTTGACATCATAAAACAACATACTTTCTAGTTTGGTTTTTGATGCAGCTGTTCCATCAAGTACAAGACCAAATCCACCATTGCTTACTTCACCCCATCCTACACCACCACCATTATGAATTGAAACCCAAGTGGCACCTCTAAAACTATCTCCAATAACATTATGAATAGACATGTCGGCAGTAAATTTACTACCATCATAAATATTACTTGTTTCACGGTACGGTGAATCGGTTCCACTTACATCATGATGATCTCTGCCAATAACAATTGGCGCAGTAATATCACCTTTAGCAATAGCCTCATTAAATGCAGATGCAATTTTAGCCCTACCTTCTGCATCGGCATATAAAATTCTTGCTTTAGAACCTACTACCAATTTATTTTTTTCGGCTTCTTTTATCCATGTAATATTATCCTGTAACTGCTGTGCAATAGACGCTGGAGCATCTACTAACATTGACTCTAACACAGTTGCAGCTATTTGATCTGTTAACTTTAAATCAGCGCCACTGCCTGATGTACAAACCCATCTAAATGGACCAAATCCATAATCAAAACACATGGGGCCCAAAATATCTTGTACATAACTCGGATATCTAAAATCAATTTTATTTTCTGACATCACGGCTCCCCCCGCTCTTGATGCCTCTAACAAAAAGGCATTACCATAATCAAAAAAATAAGTTCCTTTAGCGGTATGCTTATTAATTACTTCGGCATGACGACGAAGTGATACTTGAACAGCCGTTTTAAATTGTTCTGGATGATTCGCCATCATTTCATTGGCCTCTTCAAAAGAAAGTCCAACTGGATAATAACCCCCAGCCCATGGATTGTGAAGTGATGTTTGATCGGATCCTAAATCAACAGTAATATTTTCAGTATCAAAACGCTCCCAAACATCAATAACGTTTCCAACATAAGCAATGGATACAACAGCTTTGTCAGCAACCGCATTTTTAACCATGACAATTAATTCGTCAATATTTTCTGTGAGTTGATCAACCCAACCTTGCGTATAACGTTTTTTTGCTGCTGCCGAATTTACTTCTGCACAAACAGTAATACAACCTACTATGTTGCCGGCCTTTGGTTGCGCACCACTCATGCCGCCTAACCCTGCCGTTAAAAATATTTTTCCATGAGGGCTTACGCCAGCGCCTAATTTTTTTCTAAAGGCATTCATCACGGTAATCGTAGTACCATGCACAATTCCTTGCGGACCAATATACATATATGAACCAGCCGTCATTTGGCCATACTGTGTAACGCCCATGGCATTGTAGCGTTCCCAATCTTCTGGTTTAGAATAGTTTGGAATCATCATGCCATTAGTGACAACAACACGGGGTGCATCAAATGAGGAAGGAAAAATCCCCATTGGATGCCCAGAGTACATGTGTAAAGTTTGGGTGTCTGTTATTTGGGCCAAGTATTTCATGGTGATGAGATATTGAGCCCAGTTTTGAAAAACCGCACCATTACCACCATAGGTAATTAATTCCTGAGGGTGCTGAGCAACTGCAGGATCTAAATTATTTTGAATCATGAGCATGATGGCTGCAGCCTGCTTTGAAACGGCAGGATATTCATGAATAGGTCTAGCATACATCTCATAATCTGGCATAAAACGGTACATATAAATTCTGCCATATAATTTTAGCTCTTCTATAAATTCCTCTATCAAAACAGCATGCCAAGAAGCAGGAAAATAACGAAGTGCATTAGCGATTGCTAATTTTTTTTCGGTTGGTGTAAGAATATCTTTTCGCTTAGGTGCATGAGAATATTTATCGTCTCTTGATTTTTTACTCGGCAGGTGATCTGGTATGCCCTGCAAAATCATTTCCTTAAATGTCATGGGTGTATCATTTTAAAAATGAAATATATTAAGCGCTAACTAATTTTCCTGATTTCCAAATTTTAGATGGGCGCATTGAACCTTGGTAATATAGAATTTCTCTATAATCGGTGGAGGGATACAAAATAAAATCTGCTTTGTTACCGGCAATGAGTCTTCCTCGATCAAATAAATTAAGTGCTGCTGCTGCTCTAAACGTAATGCCAGCAAACACTTCGGCGGTTGTAAGTTTTTCAAAAGTAGCAAGTATAGAAGCCTGGCATACCAAATCACCCATGGGAGCCGATCCAGGATTCCAATCAGACGCAATAGCCAAAGCGCCTCCTTTATCGATTATTTTTCTTGCTGGTGCAAAAGCACAACCAAGTCCTACACTCGCACCAGGTAGCGCAACTGCTATGGTTTTTGATTGAGCAATTATTTCGATTTCTTTATCTCCTGATGCTTCCAAATGGTCTGCAGAAATAGCTTCATATTGTACAGCAACCTCCGAACCACTTGTGGTAAATTGATCGGCGTGAATGGTGATATCAAAATTAAAAGCTTTTGCTGCTTGTAAATAAGGCGCTATTTCTGATGCAGAAAAAGCAGATGTTTCTATAAATGCATCGATACGCTTTGTAAGATTTTCGGATTGTAAAACAGGAAATAAATTTGTAACTAAATAATCTAAGTACGCTTCGTTTGAACCATTAAAATCTTTTGGTTTAAGATGTGCAGCTAAACATGTAGCCACTAAGTCTGCAGCAGTTTCACTGTTACCTCTATTTATAGCACGCAGCATTTTAATTTCTTCTTCCACAGATAAACCATATCCACTTTTAACTTCAATAGTTGTTACCCCTAATTGTAAAAGTTTATTCGCATTTTTAATTACAATTTGAGTTAATTCCTGCTCGGTACATTTTCTTGTTTGTGTAACAGTATCCCAAATACCGCCACCCGACTTTGCAATTTCTAAATAAGAAACACCAGCATTTCGGAGCGCAAAATCACGTGCTCTATTTCCACCAAAACATATATGCGTATGACAATCGACATAACCTGGAACAGCAACATAAGCACCATTAAGTTCAGTAATCATTGCTTTTGGATAAGCAGCTAATAATGCATCCCATGTATCAACTGCCTTAATGGTACCATCTTCAATAGCAATACCTGCATTTGAAATTGTATGGAGGGCACTATCATTGATGGGGCCTTTAAGTGCCAAATCCTGTAAACTCACTAATTGACTAATGGGTCCAATTAATTCCATATTGTAGTATTATAACACAATGTAAGAATTATTCGAAAAAGCTTGTCAATAATCAACAACGAAGTATTTTAGAATTAGCCCCTTTTTTTACTACGAATTAATTTTGGGCCATACCAAAGCCAAAAGCCGGTTGAACAAAATAAAAACAAGGCAACGCCCATAATTAAGGTGTAGGTAAGTTTAATGGGTTCGCCTTTGGTATTAAAATAAGTATCTAAATAAGAAGCGTCATGAATATCCTCTATAAAATCAGATTTTCTAAGGTTCACCTGTAAAACATTTCCTGTTGCGCCATCCAATTGCACTTCCCAATAATGTTTGGCGTAAACAAATTTTACAATTCCTTTTTCTTTTCTAATATCGATCCGTTCCAAATCGGTGGATAAGCTTTTATCTACTCGGTATAACAGAACGCTATCTGCTATGGTATGTAATAATGCTATTGGTTTCCACACAGCCAAGTTGGTCGATGTTCCTTTAGATGTTACGGGTAATAACCATCCATTCGTATTTTTTTTCCAGCCAAGTAAAACACCTGTTATAGCAACTACAAAAAAGAAAATAAATAAAACGGCGCCCATCATACGGTGCACTTTTCTAAAAATTCTCAAAACAGTTACTTGCATCTTTCGAAGTTATGCAAATTTGAAAGAAATTTAATGATTTTGTATTAGGCTTAAATTTAAATATTCAAAAATAAAGGTTATTTTCATTGCAATTAAATACTATGGAAGTACACCACCATTCGCATAAACCTAAAAACTGGAAAGAATACATCACAGAGTTTGTCATGCTGTTTACAGCAGTAACACTTGGTTTTTTTGCAGAAAACCAAAGAGAGCATTATATAGAAGGGCAAAGAGAAATTCAATACATGGAAAGCCTATTAGAAGACTTGGCAAAAGATAAATATGATTTAAGTCAGTCTATAAATTATACAATTACACAAACGAAGAATATTGATACTGTCATAGCAATTCTATCGGAAAGTAATTGGACACCAGAAAACATTAAAACAATATACCGTGCTAGTTTAAAAGTGGGTGGTAGTAGACCTACTACATTTATTGATAGAACTTCTGCTCAATTAAGGTCTGGTGGCATGCGACTGATAAAAGATAAAAAAGTAGCTACCTTAATTACAGAGTATTGGCAACTGATTACCCAATTTAATGAATATGAAAGTGTTGGGATTCATGAATACAAACTGAATATTAAAAATATGAACTACAAAATTTTTGATGGAACAAACTACTTAGATGTAAAAAATAAAATCATAAAAGAAGATGCAACATTAATGACTTATGAAAAAAACTTTTTGATTGAGTACAAGAATAGATTATTCAATTTAAATTTTGATTTAAAGGCCTATATGAACGGCTATTTCTATCAAAAAATTGAAAAGAAAATCGACGAATTACAAAAAGCAATTTCAGAATCTTATCATATAGCAATGCCTGCTACGCCTAATAAATATTAATATGGAAGTACACCACCACTCACACAAACCTAAAAACTGGAAAGAATATATCACCGAGTTTATTATGCTCTTTGCAGCAGTGACACTTGGTTTTTTTGCAGAAAATATAAGGGAGCACAGTATTATTGAACACCGCATCGAACAAAATAAAGTTGCTATTTTAAAAGATTTAGAAGCAGACGCAGTTGCCATAGATAGTATTTTAGTAACTGAGCAGGCATCCCTTAATACATTTGATAGATTCATGAATCTATTGTATCTATCAAAAAATAAGAGCATCAATGAGTCGCAATTAATGGATTCGATTAGATCTTTTCCAGATATTATTGCTACCACATTTACACTTTATGTAAACAATAGTTCCTTTAAAAATATGCAGTCTAGTGGACTACTTAGCTATGTTGATGAAGAGGAGTTAAAAACTAGTTTGTCCTATTATTATGAGGTGGTTTTTAAAAGAATAGAGAGCAATAATAGTTTTTTTGATCAAGTTGGCACTGAACTCAATGGAATTTTACCGATTGGAATTGGAACATTAATTAGAAAAGTTAGGACCGACTCTACAAGCTATGATTTAAATAAACCAAGTAATTATTTAAATTTTATGCTAAGCTTAAATGAAACAAGAAATCTTTTACAATCAGAAAAGTTTATTTACGATTTACAAAGATATTATAACCAAATCTTTGTATACCAATTAGCCCTCAAATTGGCAAAAGAAGAAAATCATAAATTAATTCAATTATTAAAATCAGAGCATAAGTAATAACTAATATGGAAGTACATCACCACCCTCATATTCCAACACATACAAAACCATGGAAAGAATATCTATTAGAAGGCTTAATGATTTTTGTTGCTGTAACCCTCGGTTATGGTGCCGAAAATGTTAGAGAGCACTATGTTGAAACAAAAAAAGCATTGATTAGTGCGAAAAATTTATACGTTGACGTAATCAACGACTCTATCGGTTATGAAAAAACTAAAACCAATAGAAATAAGCAAGACAGTTGTTTCGAAATCATTAATGCCCATTATAACAACAACGAGCTTGACAAAGAAATACCAGCAGTTTATGCTGCTCATGGCTATATAACAAGAAGAATGTTATACCAAATGAATGCGCTTGCTTTAGATGAAGTAAAAAGTTCTGGGACATTAAAATTTTTAGAGTCTGACGAATTAAAAGCTGCTATCCAAAGATATGCAAGTTTAGGTAGTGGCTTAAAATTAAGAGAACAGCGTGAATTTAGTTATATAGATAGAATGTTAGATCCTATATCAACTAAAAATTTTGAATTTAATTTTAATAGAGCTGCCGGGGACAATTTTAAAATCAAAGACAATAAGATAGTTGTGACAGTGCCAATTCCTGCCAACTTAAAAATCATGAAAAAAGATCAGTTGGACTGGGATAATTATATTGCCATTTTAGGTATGCTTCAAACAATTAGACTTTCTACCGATTTTGACTATATAGAGCCTACACAAAAGGAGTGCCACGAATTGTTAACGCAACTAAGAAACTACCTAATTAAGCATGATGCTTTAGGGGAATAATCAACCACATTTAGTATTTTTAAGTACACTTAAAAATACTGTTATGCTTTTACGAGTAATTGCCATTTTACTTAGCGTTATACCATTTGGACAAATATGGTCGCAGGCTCCCGCTTCAATTAAAGAATACAAAAAGGTGTTTGTAACGTATCCGTTTTCGGATCCGGATCCAATAGCTTCACAAACAGCCATTTATCCCTATTTTAGGTTTGATGGCTTTACCAATAAGCCCGTTAACAAATCATGGACGGTTGTAGAACTAGAAAACGATTATATCAAAGTTATAATCCTTCCAGAAATTGGCGGTAAAATTTGGACCGCTATTGATAAAACTACCGGCAAAGAATTTTTATATAATAATAAGGTTATTAAGTTCAGGGATATTGCTATGCGCGGACCTTGGACTAGTGGTGGCCTCGAAGCCAATTATGGCATTATTGGCCATACACCCAATTGTGCCACACCCGTGGATTATAGCACTAAAAATAATGTGGATGGAAGTGTAAGTTGCTTTATTGGTGTACTAGATTTATTAACTAGAACCAATTGGCAGATAGAAATTAACTTACCTAAAAACAAAGCATACTTTACTACAAATTCTATTTGGAATAATACTACGAGCATTGGTCAACCCTACTACCATTGGATGAACGCAGGTATAAAAACAAAAGGGAATCTAGAATTTATTTACCCAGGAACAAATTATATAGGGCATGGCGGTGAGTATGCATCATGGCCTATCAATGAAGACAATGGCAAGCGTATCAATTTTTATGAAGAAAATAATTTTGGCACGTACAAATCATACCATGTCATTGGAAAACAAACTGATTTTTTTGGTGCTTATTGGCATGATGACAATTATGGCATGGTACGCTATGCGCCTTACGATAATAAAGCAGGAAAAAAAATTTGGATATGGGGCCTATCGCGTCAGGGTATGATTTGGGAAAAAATACTCACAGATACTGATGGACAGTACGCCGAAATCCAGTCTGGACGGCTCTTTAATCAAAATGCGCAAAACAGCAGCTTTACGCCATTTAAACACGTAGAGTTTACACCACATGGCACTGACACATGGAAAGAATATTGGTATCCAGTTAATAAAACAAATGGTATTGTTGTTGCTGGAGAATTTGCTGCCCTTAACGTAAAAATAGAAAATGGATTTTTAAAATGGTATTGTTCTCCTGTGGCATTTTTTACTGATACACTAGAAATCCATGTAGATGATAAGCTACTTGTAAAAAAATTAATCAATGCTAAACCTCTACAAACAATTATTGATTCCATTAAAATAGGATTTGGAAAAAATGATTTGTCAATCTCATTAAAAAAACAACAACTTACTTGGAAAAGTAATCCCAATTTTAATGCGCTTTCTAGACCACTCGAAACGCCCTCAAAATTTGAATGGAATAGCGCAGAAGGCCTTGTGATTCAGGGGAAAGAGTTGATGGACCAAAAAATGTTTTCGGAAGCTGAAATCAAATTAAATGAAGCAATAGCAAAAGAGCCCTATCATTTAATGGGCCTTGTTAAACTAGCGGAACTATACATCAGAAATGGGGAAGATCAAAAAGCGTTTGATATTTCCAAAACTGCCATTTCTATTGATGCGCACCATGGTGCAGCAAATTATTATTATGGATTAAGTGCTGCTCGTATAAACAAAGAGGCTGATGCCATTGATGGATTTAGCATAGCAACAATGAGTGTCGAATACAAGTCAGCGGCACTAACAGAGCTTGCTAAAATACATGCACAACACAAAAGATGGGACAAAGTAATATCATATGCATCTCAAGCAATTGATTTTAATACCTATAATGCAGACGCCATTGCACTTCTAATTGTTGCTAATAGACAATTAGGCAATTCTTCAAATGCAAAACAACTCATCACAAAACTTGAAAAAGAACAGCCTTTAAATTTGCATGTAAAATGGAATAATAATAAATTTGGAGGATTCAAAAATGAATTACCAGAAGAGTCTATTTTAGAACTCGCTTCATTTTACGGAGATATAAAACTAGAATCGGAAGTAGCTAAAATATTAGAGGCGCTCCCAAACCATCCACTCGCTATTTATTGGAAAGCCTATTTACAAAGGTCTAATAATAATCATGCCACTGAATTACTAAATAAAGCAAACAGCGCTTCAACAACACTGATATTTCCATTTAGAACTTCATTGATACCCATTTTACAATGGGCTGCACAAAAAAGCAAAAGCTGGAAACCAAATTATTATTTAGCCCTGCTCTTACATGATAAAAATAAAAAAGAAGCGGCGCTAAAAATATTAACGGATTTAGGTTCAACACCCACAGATGCGCATGTTTACGGACTCCGGGCTCAATGGAATACAACCAACTTAATCACAAAAGAAGCGGATCTACAAAAAGCCATCTCATTAGACCCAGTTGGGTGGAGATACCATAAACTACTTACGCAACTGTACATTCAAAATAAAGACTATGAGAAAGCACTTGCCATCGTAGAAAAGTTCAAAAATTCAAATAGTCAAGAAAATTTTATCATGGATATGCTTTTTGCTAAGGCACTCCTACTCAATAAAAAATACAAAGAATGTGATAAGCTGCTCTCAAGTATGGAAGTGATTCCATTTGAAGGATCTACCGATGGAAGAGCTTTGTATTGGGAAGCAAAAATGATGCAGGGTGTTGCGGCACTAAAAGATAAAAACTACACCAGTGCTATTCAATTTATTCATGAAGCGCAGGAATGGCCAGAAAATTTAGGTGCCGGTAAGCCCTATGAAGCAGATATAGACAACCGTTTAGAACAGTATCTACAATATACCTGTCTAAACGCTTTGCAACAATCAGATAGTGCACAAGCATTACTTAAAAAAATTACTGCCTTTAAACCTGGCATTTATAATACCATAAGAAATTTTCAGCCAGCCAACAATTTAATTACCAAGTGGGCCTATAATAATTTACATGAAAGCTTTGATTGGAATGCATGGATGCAAACTCAAATAAATAAATATCCTCAATTTAAAGAAACGTTTAACTGGGTATTAAGTAGGGCCAATAATAGTGGAGAAAGTAGTAAGAGCGCTGAAGATCCATGGATGCGTGTGATACAAGAAGTAATAAACTTAACGCACTCCAATAAAAATGATGCCTATATTTTTATACAAAAACCGGAACGAAGAAATGAACAAACAAAATGGGAATTGGTATGGGAAGATAATTTTAATAAAGGTTATTTAGATACCACCCATTGGAGTAAAATTGGTTTATTTTCTACACCAAAATGGAAAATGCCCAAAGAAAAATGGAGAGATAATACTGGCTGTTTTAGATATATCACAGACACCGATGACCGGGTTGTACAATTTGACGCAGAAAATATTTTATTAAGAGGTATCGTAAATACTGATACCATTAATGGTGATCCTCGACCTATGCTAACAGGTGGTATTTATAGTTACAATAAATTTGCATTTCAATATGGACGCATCGAAGTGCGCGCCAAATTAGATCCAGCGCATGGTGCCTGGCCTGCCATTTGGATGCTTTCCGAAAAAGATATTTATCCAAATCAAAACAATGGAGAAATGGATATTATGGAAAGGCTAAACCATGATAGTTTTGCTTATCAAACAACACACAATCATGCAACCATCACATTAAAACAGGAAACACCAAAAAAATACAATACCGGAAAAATTGACCCAAGCGGATATAACACCTATAGCGTAAGTTGGTATCCAGACAAATTGGTCTATGCTATTAATGGCATTGAAACCATTACGTATCCAAAAGTTGGAGATGGCAACACCTACCAATGGCCTTTTGACCAACCCTTTTACTTAATTATTGACCAGCAATTAGAAGGTAGCTGGCCAGGTAAAGTCACCAATTTAAAAGAGCTCCCCATAAACATGACTGTTGATTGGGTTAAACTCTACCAGTAATTATTTTATATCATTGATTATCAATTAGTTGAATAATTTTCTTGTCTTCGAGTTAACAATTTGATAATACTGGCTACCCTCTATTTGCATGGGATTTTAAGACCTTTACAATCAATTAATTAAACAAAAGATTGTCATGGATTTCAACTCAATTTTCAAAGTATTCTTACCAAAAGACCGCGTATTTTATCAGTTATTTGAAGAAGTAGCAGAGCATGTTCACGAAATGGGTGTTAAACTCAAAGAAATGGTAAATGAAGCTGATGCCGATAAAAGGGCCAGTATACTTGCTCAAATTGAGAATTTGGAACATACCAACGACGATTTAACCCATAACATTTTTACAGAATTAGGTAGAAACTTTATCACTCCTTTTGATAGAGAAGATATTCACTATCTAGCTACCTCACTAGATGATATTGCAGATTATATTTATGCTTCTGCAAAAAAGATCAATTTTTATAAAATTAATCCGAACGACCTAGGCATTCATAAACTAACCGAGCTGGTTTTACAAGGAACCATAGAAACCAAAAAAGCGGTGATGGGTCTTCGCGATATGAAAAATATCAAGGAAATGACAGATGCTATGATTAAAGTTAATAGCATTGAAAATCAGGCGGATGATGTTTTTGATATGAGTATCGAAAAATTATTTGAACAAGAAAATGATTTCAAAATCATTATTAAAAAAAGAGAGATCTATCAAGTACTTGAAATTGCTACCGATAAAATCGAAGACGTTTCTAATGTAATTGAATCAATTATTATCAAGTACGCTTAATTCAAGAATAATGAGTTTATTAATTGTCATTATCGCATTAGCGTTAATATTTGATTATATCAATGGTTTTCATGACGCAGCAAACTCAATTGCTACCGTTGTTTCCACCAAAGTACTAACGCCATTTCAGGCGGTATTATGGGCGGCACTTTTTAATGTAGTTGCATTTTTTATATTTAAAGACCACGCTGTTGCCAATTCTATTAGTAAAACAGTTTTTAAAGACTTTATTACACTACCAGTAATTTTTTCTGGCTTATTAGCAGCAATTTTTTGGAACCTTCTCACTTGGTGGTATGGTATCCCGTCTTCATCTTCACACACTTTAATTGGTGGATTTGCAGGAGCTGCTATTGCACATGCACTTACCGTTAAGGGAATCAATTACCCTTGGTCTAAAATTGTAGACAGTCATACCATTTTAATGACCGTATTTTTTATATTCCTGGCGCCTATTATTGGCATTATTATTTCGGTATTTATTACGGTTGTTACCATCATGCGAAACATTTGGCTTCGAATTGCAATTATCATTGTTGTTACATTAGGTACCGCTGTGTTATTTGATAATTTCGAGACCAATAAAATGAACGAAAACGTTCAAAAGTTTTACGGTATTGATAAATACCAAAAAGAGGTAGCTACTATTAATGAAGAGCTTGAAACCAAGCAAGGCAATAGTGACTTACTTGCTAAGCTAGCACTCAATCAAGAAAAACTAGATAAAGCCACCGTTTATTATAACCATGTTAAACCACTCATTAACGACTTTGATAATTCAAGCGCAAACGCAATTGCTAAAATAGCAAATGACAGTGGATGGCTTAAAAGTGCGGCTGCAAGCAAAATCAAAGATGCCGTTAGAAATGCAAACGACTATTTGGTATTAGAATCTAAAGCACCATCAGATAAGGATGCTAAAGCAGAATATGATATTGCAAAAGAAAAAACAGAAGGCTACAAAGAGCCATTAAAGTTATACTTAGCTGGAACAATTTCTATGGACTCTGCAATTACAGCAGTAAACGCTATCTATCCAATTAAGCCACAGAACATAGAAAAAGTAAAAAAGAAAATAGAAAAATTTAATATCGAAAAATCATTTGCTTCAGAAATTGACAAAGCAGATAATTCAGTAATCGTTTATGGTATTTTAATTTCATCACTTATTTTCATATTAATCTACCTCTACGTAGAAAAAATAAAAACGCCTACTGCATTAACTGTAGGAAATATGTTTAAAAAATTACAGCTCTTTAGTTCGGCTGCATTTAGTGTAGGACATGGTGGTAATGATGCTCAAAAAGTAATGGGCATTATTGGGGCTGCTTTAATTGCAAGTGGAAGTATTCAGGATTTTGGTCAATTGCCAGGTTGGGTACCTGTTGCTTGTTACTTATCTATTGGTCTTGGAACCATGAGCGGTGGCTGGAAAATTGTAAAAACAATGGGCTCTAAAATCACTAAAGTAACACCACTAGAAGGTGTTGCTGCAGAAACAGCTGGCGCCTTTACCTTATTTTTTACAGGTCAAATGGGTATCCCCGTATCTACAACACATACCATTACCGGATCTATTATTGGAGTAGGTGCCACCAAGCGTTTAAGTGCTGTAAGATGGGGCGTAACAACCAATTTATTATGGGCTTGGGTACTTACAATTCCAGTAAGTGCTACACTTGCTGCCATCACTTACTTTATTGTTACCTTATTTGTAAAATAGTTTAAAACTTAGGACACTTTAGCTTAAAGGCTTTGCTTTTGTTATCCAAAATGTAAATGAGTGAAATCTCTGAAGACTGATAAAATCTGGAAGAGGCAATGGTGTTTGTACCCCCAACATCATAGGTAAATCCAGCTCTTATGTGGTTCCATTCAAGTCCTACATAGGGTATCATACATTCTTTAACTCGGCTCCAAAGTCCAGCATAAAATTCAAGTCCTTTTTCAGTTCCCAAATAATAACTAAAAGCTCCGCCCACCAAAAGCTCGTTGGTATTACCTTGCTTTTGGTACTGAAAGCTGGTATGTAGAGATGCTGCACTAGACAAAGAAAAATAGGCACCGCCATGCAGGTTTACCCTGCTATTTGTAAAATAGGTAGGTGTTATAAAGCCTACGGTAGGTTTTGCAAAATGATAATAAGATGCGCCTACATAAAATATATTATTATCAGAAGTTGAGCCTGTATATAAAAT